>CAZQYQ010000027.1:0-26217 GCA_964597625.1 uncultured bacterium | reverse complement strand
GCCCCGGCAATGTTCTGCCGCTCGAACCCGCCGCCGTGCTGCCGCTGGTTCCCCTCGAACCCGCCGAACAGCGGCCCATCCTGACGGAACCGCCGCAGCCTCCGGCCCCGCCGTCTCCTGAAGAGCCGGTGATTCAGGAAAAGGGCGCGGATTATATATCTTCGAATATATTAGCCGACGGAACGGGTGACCGGCCTCCCGAACCCGCCGCCCCGGAGCAAAAAGCGCCCTCGGGCCAGGCCCACGCTGAGGTTTTCTCGATCGACTGGGAAAACTTTCTCGGAAAGAAGCTGTTTGCCTGGATCGGCAGCTTCGCGCTGTTTCTGTCGGCGCTGTTCTTTGTCCGCTACGCGATTGAAAACGATCTGGTCAGCCTCGGCATGCGGCTTGTGCTGGGATTTTGCGTGGGCTCCGGCTCGATCGCCGGCGGCCTGTGGCTGAGGCGGTATGGCTACAGGCAGACCGTGGACGGCCTGTGCGCCGCCGGCCTCGCGATTCTGTATGCGGTGTTTCTCGCCGCGCACCGGCTTCCCGCCGAAGACCCGTATCTCGGCACGACGGCGACGTTCATCCTGCTGACCGCGCTCACGGCCGGCGCGTTCACGCTTTCGGTCAGGCTGAACTCGCTGTTTGTCGCGATCCTGGCCATGGTCGGCGGTTTTCTGGTCCCCCCGTTCGTTTCGACGGGCCACGACAACCCGTTCGGCCTGTTCGCCTACGTCACGCTGCTCAACTCAGGGCTCCTGGGAGTCGCGCTGAGAAAGCGCTGGGGCATCCTGATCACTCTCGGCGCGATCGGCACGATGCTGATGCAGATCGGCTGGGTCATGAAATACTTTGCGCCGGAAAAAGCGGAAACAGCCTTGCTGATTTTCGCCTGGTTCCCGCTGTTCTACACCTTCGCCTGGCACCTCGCGGCGAAGCGCGACTGGCAGGACCGCTGGGTAAGCCTGCCCGCGCGGGTGGTTCCCCTGTTTTCCATGTGGCTCAGCATGCACATGCTCGCCACCGGTTCCCCCGCGGCAGGCGGCTTTGGCGAGATCAGCAGCCGGCTCCAGACCCCCGGCGGCCCGCCTGCCATGGAGCCTCTCGCCGTCACGCACGGCGGGCTGATACTGTCGCTTCCCTACTGGTGCAGCGCGCTGATCGGCTGGCAGGCACTCAAGGATGCCGCAGCAGCAGCCTTCGCGAGATATGCCGGTGTCCTGATTTTTTTCCTCACCTGGGCCTGGACGCTGACCGGATATGGTGTTGCCAACGCCGGAACCGGCTGGATCCTGTTCGCGGCCTTCCCGGTGTTTTTCTTCGTCCTGTGGCGGCTCGGCCTGCGCACCGGACGGGACGACGCCGAGCTTTCGGAGACCGCCCGGTGGTCGGGCCTGCTCGCCTTTTCCTTCAATTTATATCAGTTACTGTATAAAGAGCTCGGGAACGACCCGACGCACATTTTCTCGCTGACGGCGCTGCTTGCCTTCGGCCTGGCCTGGCAGGCGATGAAGGACGAAGCGGCCGGCTCGTTCCATTTCGGAAGCGGCATCTCGTCGTTCACCGTCATCGCGTTCTGGGCGAATCTGTATGCCCTCAAGGACAATACGACCGCCGCCTATCTTGTGTTTCTCGGCTTTCCGCTGTTCTTTGCCGGCACGGCGCGGCTGGCGGCCATGCGCGGCAGGCTCGACGCCTCGCTGAAAGCCGGCGGACGCATCTTCCCGCTCGCCGGCATGGCATTCGCGGCCATGCTTGCAGGCTGGGAAAGCTACGGGGCAAGCCCGGGTCTCGCCTTCTCTCTCCTGCTCGTCATCGATGTTCTCCTGGCATGGGAAGCCCGGCGCGACCGGGAAGCCGCCGATTATCACACATACGGCGCATATGCCACGTTCGCGGTGCTCTGGATCTGGGGCCATCAGTTCGGCTCGGTTGAAACAGCCATGACCGGGGCCGCCGCGTTTCTCGGCTTCACGCTGTTCTACGCCGGCACCTGGAAGGTTGTGAAACGGCTGGACGGCACTGCCGAACACCTGGCATACCCGGCACGGCTGACGCCGCTGCTGGCAATGACCTGGGTTGCCTGGATGGTGCGCGACTCAAGTCTGGCCGGTGAGCCGGTCAAGGTGCTGGGGTTGCTTCTCCTGCTCGATCTCGTGCTGACCTGGGAGACCGTGGAGGACGACGGGGCACGTCCCTGGCACATGGGCGCCAGCATCGTCGGCTTCGCGCTGCTGATGACCTGGACGATGACGGCTCTGACCGAGTCCCTGCTGTCGGTCGCGCTCGTCTTTTACCTGTTGTTCGGCGCGCTGCATGCCCTTCTGCCGATCGTGCTCCAGAGGCTTCGGCCGTCGGCCGAGGCGTATAACCTCATGCACCTGTACCCGGCGCTCATGCTGGTGATCATGATCGCGCCGATGCTGCAGCACACGACCGCCTGGCCGATCATGATCCCGGTGATTTTCTGCCTCAACCTGATGGGACTGATCGCCGCCTGGCTTTCGAGCGCGATGTGGATCGGCATCGTCATGCTGACGGTCACGACGGGCTGTTTCGGCGCCTGGATCTACACGCTCAGGGAAGTCACCGAACTGCCGGGCTTCCTCGGCGTGCAGGGCTTCTTCGCCATCGCATTTCATATATGGGCTCATATATCGTTTCCCAAGCAGGGCGAAAAGTCGCTGTATGCCGGGACGCCCGCCTGGCTGAACCGGCTGCGCGAGCTGACACTCGGCCCGAAGCCAGCAGCGGAAGCCGGGGCGGACCAGGCCGGAACCGACCTCGATATCGCTCTGTTGCCGTCGCTGTCGGCATTCCTGCCGTTTATTCTGCTGATGATGGTCGTCCTGGTCATCAAGAGCATGCCCGATCCGACGATGGTGTTCGGCCTGATGCTGCTGCTCGCCGTCATGCTCCTGCGGCTCACGTATCTTCTCGCCGTCGACGGGCCGGCGATCGTCGCCCTGATAAGCACCGCGATAGTGCAGCTCTTCTGGCAGACGCATCATTACAACGGCGAGAACTGGCTGACACTCACGATCTGGCACACCGCCATCTTCGTGCTGTTTTTCGGCTTCCCGCTGCTGTATCGCGAGCGCATGCAGAACCGGACGCTCCCCTGGATCACCGCGGCTGCGGCCGGGCCGATTCAATTTTTTCTGCTGTATCAGACGCTGACGACGGTTCACGGCAAAGCCTGGATCGGTGCGCTGCCGATCGTCTTCGCGGCCCCGTTCCTGTATGCGATGAAACAGCTGGTTCGAAAGCTGCCCGAGGAGCTGTCGAGCCGGCTTTCGATTCTCGCCTGGTTCGGCGGCACGGCGCTGTTCTTCATCACGCTCGCCTTCCCGCTGCAGTTCGACCGGGAGTGGCTGACGATCGGCTGGGCGCTCGAAGGCGCGGCGCTGTGCTGGCTGTTCCTGCGCATCCCCCACCCCGGGCTGCGGCTCTGGGGCGTTGCCCTGCTGGTGACGGCGTTCGCGCGGCTGGCACTGAATCCGGAAATTCTGGAGTATCATGCGCGCACAGGGGTCCCGGTTCTGAACTGGTATCTGTATGCCTATGGAATCGTCACCGCATCTCTTATCGCTGGCGGTCTATATCTTGCCCCCCCCCGCAACAAGCTGTTCGAGTTCGATGCGCCGCGGTGGCTGTTCTCGTTCGCAACGATTCTGGCGTTCCTGCTTGTCAACATCGAGGTTGCCGACGCGTTCAGTCAGGGCTCGAACATCGATTTTCAGCTCAAACTGAGCCGGGGTCAGGATCTCACCTATTCCCTGGCCTGGGCCGGCTTTTCCTTCGTGCTGCTGATCGTGGGCATCTGGACGAAACGCCGCGGTGCGCGTCTGGCCAGTATCGGGCTGATGGCCGTGACGATCGTCAAGGTGTTTCTGTATGACCTGATCGATCTCGGCGGTCTGTACCGGGTGGGTTCGTTGCTCGGACTGGCGGTCGCGCTGATGCTTGTCTCGTTCCTGTACCAGAAATTCCAGTCATCGCCCGACGATGCCGCCCCCGGCGAACCCCAGGGCATGAAAGAGAAAGGGTGAGTCCCGGCAGTGATACTGCACCCCGTTCGCACGGCGAACACCCGGCACGAACAGATCGTATCGCGTGCGTCACGCACGAAAACGGATAAGAAGCACACCATGAACACATATTTTGACCTTTCAGGAGCATACAGGATGAAACTGATCATGACCGTTCTCGCACTCGCGTTTTGCACGGCGGCATGCACCGCGGAAAACCAAGATGCGCCTCAATACAGCCCCCCGACGGCACGGCGGGTGGTTGCCGGGCAGTTCTCGCCGCCAGCGACCGGCCCGGTCAAAATCGCCTTTTTCGATGCAGACAGCACGCTGCGCGTTGCTCCCAGCGGCGCCCCGTCGGCCAACACCGCGACCGACGTTGCCCTTCTGCCGATGCTCGAACAGTCGATGCAGCGGATCGCAAGCGAGGGGTATCTGATCGCCATCGTCTCGAACCAGGCCGGCGTCGCGGCGGGGTACCTGACGCTCGAGCAGGCGGAAGCGGCCATGCAGACGACCGTTTGCGGGCTCGCTTCACGCGGCATCGCAATTCATTACTACGATTACGCCGACCAGAAGGACGAGAACCGCAAGCCGGATATCGGCATGGCAAAACGTCTTGCGGAGATGGTTCAGAAAAAGTTCAACCGCGGCATCGACTGGGCGAACTCGTTCATGGTCGGCGACTCGGCCTGGAAGAAGGGGGTCGACAACGAACCCGACGGCCGGCCCGGCGAAGATGGCAGCAACAACGACCGGCTGTTCGCCGAGAATCTGAAGAAAACCTACGGCGGAGTGACATTCCATCACGCACGCGACTTTTTCGGCTGGAAGGCCGCCGGCGCGAATCATTTTAATGATTATGCGACACTGAAGAGCTGGCTCGAAAAGAATGCCGGCTCCGCGAAACGCTGGAAGGCCGTGCCCTCGATGGCGATCGATCCGGCGAAAACCTGTATCGCGACGCTCAAGACCAGTCTCGGCACGATCCGGGTCGAGCTGCTGGCAAAGGAGTCGCCGAACACCGTCAACAATTTCGTGTTTCTCGCGCGGCAGGGCTTCTACGACGGAACAATATTCCATCGTATTATAAAGGATTTCATGATTCAGGGCGGCGACCCGCTCGGCACCGGCGAGGGTGACCCGGGCTACAGCTTTGCCGACGAACTGCCCGCAAAACACTCGTATGAGCCGGGCATCATGGCGATGGCGAACGCCGGCCCGAACACCCAGGGCAGCCAGTTTTTCATCTGCAACGGCACGAAGGCGAAGAAGCTCGACACCCGCCCGAACTACACGCAGTTCGGCAGGGTCATCGAGGGCATGGACGTCGTGCTGAAGATCTCCTCGGTCGAGGTCGGTCCCGGCGAAAACGGCGAACTGAGCAAGCCCGCCAGCCCGCCGGTCCTGCACACCGTCACCATCGAAGAGAAGTAGTCAGAGGGGTTTTCCGTCAAGAACGATCACCATCATGTCATCCTGCGGATGAGGGGTTTCGGCGAAGGCGAATGGCTTTCCACGATTCCATCAGAATAGAATACCAACTGCTTTCCCTGATGATATCCCACTTCAGGGATCGACTCCATGACCTATGCGTCCTGGATGGCCGTTGCCTCTTCTCGTGATCACCGGCACGTAACACTGCATCCGATGACCGTCGAACCCGAATCCGGAGTCCCGGGCCATCCACAAAAGACTGTTCGTCAGAAGATCTTCGTCGAATGGCGAACACCGCTTATTCTTTTCCGGGCGTCTCATTCCCGGAAACGGCCCTGAGGGCCGGGTGACGCAGGAGGGAGGCAATGCGATCGGCACTGGAAGGGTGGTCGTTCAGGAGGAGATTGTTATCCCCTTCGGCGAAGAATCCGGTAAAAAAACCCATCGGAAAAGGCGACCTCCTCGGATACCGGGATCAGGACGAATGCCTTGCGGGCAGCTTCGAGGTAAAACGCATGACAGACGTGAAACAGCTTCTTGAACGCGGGGTGGCGAACATCAGGCTGCGCGGCCATCTCCGCGGACCGAAGGGCGGCATCGATCTCGGGGTCTCGGTGCGTGATTGTCAGCACGAATTTGAAATACGGCGCTGAAAGAATTACTATACCGGCATGGACAATTTCAAAGTATATAAACTCGGCTGCGGGGCATGTCTCCTCATCCTGGGCTTCATGATATCGTTTTTTCAGTCGTATGATTCGAGAACTGGAACCAGAGTCATAGAAACCTGTACAATTATGAAAAAATACCAGGAGAATCGCATGGTTCGCGCCAGTAAAAGCCGATCTTCCGAGTGGAAATCTTCTAAGGGATATAAACAGGTCACCGACTTTTATCTGGTCATCAGCCAGTCCGGCTCACAGAAAGGCTTGAAAACAGAGGTGTCGGCCGAAGAATATGCTCAATATGCCGAAGGCGACACGGTTGAGGCCATCTTTTCCATCGGAGGAGTAACCGGGTCCAGGAACTTCATGTATCTCAACCCCGTATCACCCCGCGGTTCACCTTCAAGCAAACCCTCAAAAAAATGAATTCTTCCTCAGAGAGGATTCTCTTTTCCCGATATCATGCCGTTTTCAAAGCCCTTCAATCTCGAAGCCGGCTTCCTTGTGCATCAGGTCGAAGAGAAGGATTTCCCGAATCTGATGTCTGAATTTCTCTGCCGCGGTTCCTGACAAGCCGTCAAACAGGTTTCTCACGGCCTGAACGTTCCCGGCCGCGAGATTCTCCCGGACATGATCACAGACCATATTCTGTATCATTTCATATTTATCAGAAGCCACTTCCTGATCTGACACGGAATCAAGCTGACGGACGGCGGCAAGGATGTCTCTGGGGAACGATCCCTGCTCGGCTGCAAATGTTTCGGTTGTCCCATCCGTGACGGAAGTCATCGTTCCGTTCCTGTCGGTTCGGAAAACGGGTATGTTCATGGCTTTCAGGCGATTGAGCGTCCTGGAACTGGGGTGGTTAAACGCATTGCTTTTTCCGACCTGAACAATCGCATATTCCGGCCTGACAACATCCAGGAAGGGCTGTGACGAAGAGGTCCTGCTTCCGTGGTGACCGAGCTTCAGGATGGTGGAGCCCAGGATCGGCCCCCATTTCTTCAGCATCGTTTCTTCCCCGGGAGCCTGAAGATCGCCCGTGAACAGATAGCTGACGCTTCCCGCGGTCACCTTGAAGGCAAGCGAATAATCGTTTGCACCGGGGGTGTACGAAGCAGTCCAGGATGCAAGGTCGACATCTTCAGCGGCATGGAGCAGCTCAACCGTGATCCCGCGCCCCCAATCGAAGGGGTCTCCAGACTTCACCTGTCTGTAGGGGATTTTCCTGGCGAGAATCGTTTTTCTCAGGTCGTTCAGCAAACTTTTGTCTGCCCGGCTCGCAGCAGGGTCGATTTTATCAAGATCATCCGTGGAATAGATGAACTCCCCGATCGAAACCTGTTTCAGCAGTTCGATAAATCCGCCGAAGTGATCTCCGTGTGGATGGGTGATGACCGCCGTATCGATCTTTCCGATCTTCTCCTGCCTGAGAAAGGTCGCGATGGTGTTGCCCGCATTGTAGGTATCATCCCCCGCGTCAATCAGGATCGTCTTTTCGTTCGATCTCACGAGAATGGCATCCCCCTGGCCAACGTTCAGAAAGGTCACCTCGAGCAGGGGAACAGGCGAACCGCGGCCGGAAGGTCCGGACACGGCCCCGGAAACCGGAGAAGTCAGGAAAAACGGAAAAAGCGCAATCAGAGATACGAGCCACCGCGCCAGTCTGTTCATGCACCAATGCTCCTTGAAGAGTCCAGAGAATACAGTATTGGCACATGCACAGAACTCGTTACAAAATTATTTCCGACCTCCCTATTTCCAAATCCAGGTCCCGACTGCGCCCCGATTCAGATATGCCACGGCCGTTTTCCCCTGCCACCGGATATTGAACAACAGCGGATCGTTGGTATCGTTCAGGGCGATGAGAGCCAGTTTTCCATCGGTGGTCTTGAATGCCACGCTGGGCAGCTGGTCTACCGGGTTTGAGTATATCCGTACGGAGCCGGGCCGGATGAATTTTGATGCATGACCTATTATATAGTATGAAACATTGAACGGCAGTTTCGGAGTGACTCCCGGGGTGATCGTCAGCGCGCCCTTACAGTCGGGGCAGCCGGCGGGCGTGTGCGGATCGCAGGAGGGATCGGAAGCGAGGTTCCACTCCAGAACGGCCTGGCTCCAGTTTCTGATCGAGCCAATCAGGACGGTTTTGACGTGCCACCGCAAATCACCCGCGAACGTGCCGTCTTTGCCGGTCCATTGTTCGGAAAGATACATCTTTTTTTCCGGGAAGGACTGGCGGACTTCGGACAGCGCGCCAATATCACCGGCATAGAGATGCCACGCGACACCGGCGATGTATTCCCGGGCACCCGAATCGGAAAGAACGGACACCGGATAATCTTTCCTGTCGCAGTTGTGGTCCCAGCAGAAGATCTCCACATCTTCCAACCCGGCATTCTTCAGAGCCGGCCCCAGGTGTTTGCCGATAAAAGCCGCCTGTTCACCGGCATCCATCAGCATGCTCGGTTCATTTGAAGCGTTCAGAGGCTCATTCTGCGGGCTGATCGCCTGAATCCGGATCCCCTGTTCACGCATCGCCTCAAGATATTTCACGAAATAGGTTGCATAGCATGAATAATATTCCGGTTTCAGCCTGCCGCCTTTAAAGCTCTTGCCGGTTTTCATCCAGGGCGGCGCGGACCACGGCGTGGCCAGGATTCTGATCGACGGATTGACGGCAAGGATCTCCTTCACGACGGGAACGACGTCAAGGTCACCGGCTGAAATATCGAATTGTCGAAGATCCGTGTCGGTCTGGCCTGAGGGAACGTCATCACAGGAAAAACTTTTCACGCTCAGATCGGATGCCCCGATGCTCAGCCGGATGAAGCTCGCCCCGATTCCCGGACCATCGGGCGAAAAGATGTTTTTCAAAAGCGCTGCCCTGGCCTCTGTCGAAAGGCTGTTGATCAGATGCGCGCTGCCGCCCGTCAACGCGAATCCAAATCCGTCCATGCTCTGGAAGGTGCGGGCTTCATCGAGTTCAATCGTGGGCCCTTTTACGGATACCTGGCCGAATCGAAGCTTCTCCGGCTGCTCGTTGAGGTAACAGGATCTGCCCGGATCCGTGAGCCACTGCGTTGCCTCGATCGTCTCTCCTGATTGCCGGTTGAGGCGTTGTGCCTTACTCAGGGCTTTCCGGAAAAACCGGTCTTTCGCGTCAGAACTTACCATATTTGCAGCGCTATCAATCTCATCCAGACTCAGTTTGTCAACATTCGCGAGGAGGATGGCGTCCTTGGTTCCCTTTTTGTATGCGCGCTCATACAGAGCTTTTACATCCGCGAAATTTTTCGGGGTGCTGATTCCAGCAAGGAGGATCTGATCACGGACGTTCTTGAACCCGCTTTCCCCGGTCAGGGCAATGATATCCGCCGTCGAAACGATCAGCTTTGCGCCATCCAGAAGAACCCGGTCCCTTGCCTTCCAGTTCCACGGGAAGTTGGGGATGGCGTTTTTCCGGGCGATGATTTCATTGAGCGACATCGAAGGCACCGGAGGTTCGGTTGAAGCATCGTCGGTCTTCACTTCCACCTGCGCTTTTTCGTTAAATGGCGTCGCGAACGAACTCAACGCGCATGACAAACTGAGCGCCACGACAATTCCTGCAACCACGATTGTTAAACGATTCATTCGCATCTCCTGCCCACTACCGGCTTTTTCGCAAACCTGTACCATTCATCTGTGAAAAGCATCTTCAATGATCTACCATGATCGTCCAGAAAAGTTTTCCCCTCCGATGATCTCCGACCCCGTATCCGTGGAGCTGTCGCAGGGTTTGTCTCTTCAACCGCGCGTTCCAGCGTCGCAGCCGCATCAGTCTATTCGTTACGCAGACCGATGAAGAGGCCACACCAATGACCGTGATTATGTTGGATAACCAGATGGCTTCTTCATGGAGACACCGTGCTTCGAATGGCGGATATCAAGGAGAAGCCGGAAGAGGGCCAGGGCAAACAGGACAAAGAAAATCAGGGAATAGACAAGCTTCTGGCTGAACAGCTTCCAGGCGTTCAAATACGAAATATCCTGCCCGAGATATGCCAGCTTCGGATCTTGACGACTGAAAACCAGTGCGACGGGATCCCCCAGTTCGTATGACGTGCTGGTCCTGAATTCCTGTGAGAACCCGTGGTATTCGACCTGGTAGATGAAAACTCTCGATGGCTCGTAAGATCTGGTCTGAAGGGCAACAGTCTTCTTGACGATTTTTCCTGTTCCCCGTTCGCCCTGTTGAACCATGGCCGCCATGTCGCTGCAGGAATTGACGAGAATGCCGCCGCAGATGAGAAGCCCAATGACAAGAAATGGAATCGTCACGAAATAATCGCCGAGCCGTAAGACTTCCGCGGTTTCTTCCCTGACGGGAGGCGTGGATACGTTGTCCGCTGCAGCGCTGTCCGGGGTGAGTTCAGCGCTGTCCGGGGTGTTCTTTTTGATCGCATACGGATCATCCATCATCCCGGCAACATGGCGAAAAACCAGATAGAGACAGGCAAGGAACACTAAAAATGCGATCTCCATGGCGCTATCTACCAGAAGCCGTGCAAATTCGGGTATATCCGGAACGAGTGAACCGTTCATATCTTCATAGAATACCAAACAGAGTCGGGACTGTCACAGGATGATCATCGATCGAACGTTTTGCGTCTTGAAAAATCGTCTGTTGCGCCCGCCGGACCGGCGCCATTTCCCTTCGGCAGTTCGATGACGGAAAAGGAGATACGAACTTCACGCGCGATCCTTGTTTTCAACGGGGGAGAAAGTGTAGATTGATGCGAGACTGAATTGGTTGCCGGATACGGGGCATTTCACCGTTCTGTCCCGTTCTGTCCCGTTCTGCGCCGGAGGAATGCATGGCTGATCCGCGATCCGTGGGTGACACCAGGAAATGCACCCATGCCGCTCACGTCACCTGGCCATGGCTCTGGCGGTCGATTTCACACAATCACATCGTTGAGGAGAAACACACATGTCACAGCAGTGTCGTAGAGGTTCGCTGAAGCTGTTCCAGACGTGGCTGATCATGGCCGTCATCGCCATCGGGTCGGCCCTCCCGGCGGCGGCGGAAGCTCCGGTCGGCCCGGAGGTAAAGCAGGTGGCAGCCGGTTCAAACGCGCTCGGCATCAAGCTGTTCCCCGAGCTGTCCAAAACCAGTCCGGACAATCTTTTCTTCTCACCATTCAGCATTCATATCGCCTTTGCCATGCCTTTCGCGGGCGCGGCCGGCGCTACCCGCGCCGAGATGGAGAACGTGTTCGGCTACCCCGCCGACTCGCAGGGACTGACTCCGGCTTTCGGCGAGTATCTGAAGAGCTTTCCCGGATTCGGCGGCACTCCCGCCGCCACGGCGTATGAGTTCACGCTGGCCAACAGGATCTGGGCGCAGAAAACGTATCCCTTCTCCAAAACATACCTGGACACCGTCAAAACACTCTTCGCCAGCGAACTGCAGCTGGTCGATTTCATGACGGATGCCAAACGGATCCGTGTCGATATCAATTCCTGGGTCGAGACGTTGACCCAGGGCAAAATCAAAAATCTCATTCCGGAGGGGGTCCTCTCAGAGCTGACCCGCCTGGTTCTGGTCAATGCCGTATATTTCAAGGGGATATGGGAGTCCGAGTTCCCAAAGGCAGAAACGGCGGATGCGGATTTTTATGCCCGGGGCACGAATGCAACGAAGGTTCCGATGATGCACCAGACCGGCCGATTCGGCTTAGCCACCCAGGACGGCTATCAATGTCTGCGTCTGCCGTATAAGGGCGGAACCCTGGCCATGTTCGTTTTTCTGCCGAAAACCCGCGATGGGATCAAGGCGCTGGAAACCGCTCTGTCTGCCAGGCCACCGGCCGAATGGGCCGCAGGGCTCGATGAAGCGGAAGTATACGTTTCCTTCCCCCGGTTCAAGATCGAGAGCCAGTTCTCGCTGCCTCCGGCTCTGAAGAGCCTGGGTGTCATACAGGCATTCAGCGAAGCGTCCGCCGACTTTTCCCGCATGATCGATCCGGTCAACGGCAAGGCGGAACCGGGCCTGTTCATTTCAGATGCCATTCACAAAGCCTTCGTCGCCGTCGACGAACAAGGCACCGAGGCGGCGGCGGCCACCGCCGTGGTCATGCAGACCAAATCGATGAGCGCCCCGCCGGCCATCTTCAATGCCGATCATCCGTTCCTGTTCACCATCGTTCACGAGCCGACTTCGACGGTTCTCTTCCTGGGCCGGGTAAGCTCCCCCGCCCAGTGACGGTCACCCATGACACACGTGAATGCTCAACCCGGCATGAAGCCGAAACCACTGCTGTTCGTCATCTCCGGCCCCAGCGGTTCGGGCAAGGGAACCGCCCTGGATTACATCGAACGCGAATTCGCCCATACGATCTCCCGCTCCCCGACATACACCACCCGCGCACGGCGAAACGGCGAGCGCGACGGCAAGGATTACAACTACGTCAGCGATTCCCGGTTCGAAGAGCTGGTGGCACAGAAAGAGATCTTCGAGTTCACCCGCACCTACAACGATGACCTCTACGGCTCGCCGCGCCGCCTGATCGACGCGGACGACAACCACCATCTGCTGGTCGAACTTGATTTCAACGGCTTTCACCGGCTCCGGTCGATCTCCCGGCGGAAGGTCATCGGCATCTTCATCATGCCGCCCTCGATCGAAGAGCTGTCCAGGCGCATCCTCGCCCGCCAGCCCGAAACGAACCTGGATCGGCGCCTTCATCGGGTCAGCGAACAGATCGCCCACGCCTGGTCCTACGATTACATCATCCTCAACCGCGACCGCGAGGAGTTTCTGCGCCGCGTGCGCAGCATCGTGGAAGCCGAGTTGTATCGCCTCGACGGGGTCGGCTTCCTGACCGAAAACTGGCACACCCTGGATATCACGCTGAACAAGAGCTGATCCGACCGGCCGGAAAAGACGTTAAAATGCGTCCGCGAGAATTCCGGCGGGCGGCAGCCCCTTCGCGGCGAGAATCAGGCGGGATGCGGCGACCATGCGTTCGGGGCCGCACAGAAGCGCGACGGCTTTTTTCCCGGCCGGGAAACGGCGTTCGAGCGCTTCAGTGACCAGCCCATGCTCGAATCTCGCGGCGCGGGCTGGTTTGCCTTTCGTCCCTGCACCGGAACCATTCTGCACGCAGGGCACGTAAACAAGCCAGGGGTGCCGTTCAGCCATATCGGCCGCCCAGTCATGGTCATACAGGGCTTCGGCCGTCGCGGCGCCGGCGAACAGCCACGTTTTCGGCGGCGCCGGTCGTCTGGATATATCCCGTATGACAGATTTCATCGGGGCGAATCCGACGCCGCCGGCGACGCAGACGACATCGGTATCCGCGTCGATCTCCGGCAGAATCATGGCGCCATACGGTCCGGAGAACCAGAGGACGTCGCCCACGTTCCGGTCACACAGCCAGGGGCTCATCTCGCCTCCGGGAACACATCGTATATGCAATTCTATTGAATCAGGCACAGCCGGATCAGAGGCGACGGAATAGGCGCGCGTCAGCGTCTCGTCACCGGGATGAGGCGGTTCGCGAAACACCTGCACATACTGGCCGGCGGCGAATTTCCACCCGGGCGGCTCCGCAATGTCCAGCAGAAGCCTGTTTATATCGGCAGATATTTTTTCACAGGCCGTCACCGAAGCCCGGACGAACCTCGCCGCGCGCGCATCCTCGGGCAGGTCGGCCTCGATCGCGCCGCGCACCCGCACCTGGCAGGCCAGCCTCACGCCGGAGCGGCGATCGGACGGGGAGACCAGAACCTCCTCTGCCGGCGCGATCTCCCCTCCCCCGCGTCCGACCCGCACGCGGCAGATGCCGCATGTTCCCCTGCCGCCACAGGAGCCCGGCAGCAGGAACCCTTCGCCCCGCACCGCGGCCAGGAGATTCTGGCCCCCGGCCACGGTCCGCGTTTCCCCTTCATTCAGGTGCAGTTTCACGTCGGGCCAGCGGCAGAAAACGCGACGCACGATACAGATCGCGAGGCAGAGGCTTCCGACAAGCACGTCGATGAGCAGAACGGCGCCGCACACCTCGCCCAAGGCACTGTTCATCAGCGTGTCACCAGTCCTGACAGGCAGCCGAACGCCAGGGCCATGAGCGAAGCGATCGTCATCACCGTTCCGACCTGGCCAAGCGCCGCCGGTGGCCGGCAGAAGATCAGATGACGGCGCAGGCCGCCCATGACGAGGATCGCGATCGTCCAGCCGATGCCGCTGCCGGTCGCATAGACCAGGGTTTCGGCGAAGCCGTAATCGCGGAACGAGGCGAACAGCGACACACCCAGGATGGCACAGTTGACGGCCACGAGCGGCAGGAAAACGCCGAATGCCGCGTAGATGCGCGGTGAGAACCGGTCGATGACCGATTCGAGGATCTGCGTCAACGCGGCGATCACCAGGATGAACACGAGAAACTGAAGATATTCCAGCCGATATGGGATCAAGAAGTATCTCATCAGAAGCCAGTTCAGCACCGCCGTCGTGACCATGACGAAGGTGACCGAGCCGCCCATCGCCGCCGCGACCGGCAGATTGCGCGACAAAGAGAGGAAGGGGCAGAGTCCGAGAAACATCGTCAGCGCGATATTATCCGTGAATATCGCCGCGAAAAAGAGGCCGATGAAAGAACTGCTCATTCGCAGCCTCCCGCACGGGGAAGACGCGCATCTTCCATGTCTTTCCCCGCCCGGCCCCCCTGTGGTCCGGATGCCGCCGGAACCTCAGCCCCGCGAAGCCGGCGGAATACGGCAAGGGTCAATGCCAGCACGAGAAAGGCGCCGGCCGGCCGCTGAAAGAACCCGCAGGCCGGGTAGGCCGCGGAAAAGACGGCACAGCCCATCAGCCGGCCGGTTCCGAGCAGTTCGCGAACGGCGGCGATTGCCAGAAGGACGCTTCCGTAGCCAAGCGCCGCGCCAAGGGCATCGGCAAGCGCGATTTTCGGCGGACGGAGGACCGCGCAGGCTTCGATCCTGCCCATGATGATGCAGTTTGTTATGACGAGACCGATATACGGGCCGAGTTCGGCCGCGACTTCCGGTGCCCACAGGCGAAACAGCTTTTCGAGCAGGATGACGGGGGTCGAAATGACGAGGAGATACACGATCATGCGATACGGGGCCGGGATGCGCTTCCGCAGGAGTGAGACGACCAGAGCGCTGGTCAGCAGCGTGATGGTCATGATCGCCGCCATGACGGCGGCATACCGGACGGCAGTCGTCACGGCAAGCGTCGAACAGATACCGAGCACCGAGACGAACACCGGGTGCCGTTCGCCCAGCCCGGCCACGACGGCATCCCAGGCTTCGCCGCGCGGACTCCCTCCGCGCGCCCATCGGCGCAGCGTGGACGGCCAGTTCGATCTTTCAGATTCGCTGCTCATTGTTTCAACTTCTCCAGTGCGGTCTGGACCGTCTTGACGACGGCGGCGCAGGAGATCGTGGCGCCGGTGATCGCCGAGACTTCTCCCGCTTCGATCCGGGCGGCTGCCGTTGCGAGGCGGACGCCGGACGTGGCGGGCAGGCGGACGAACCGGTTCTCGAATTCGGGTTCAGCGATTCTGGTGCCAAGGCCCGGGGTCTCGCTCTGCGCAATGACGCTGACATCGGCAAGACAGCCGGACTGGTCATCGAAGGCGACAAGCAGGCGGATTTTTCCCCACATGCCGTTGCCTTCCTGTTCGCAGAGCAGCAGCTCAGGCCGCAGGCGCGCCCGATAGACGCCTTCCGCGCGTCCCCGGATCGGCAGGAATGCGGCCTGAAATGAGACTGCGAGGCGTTCTGCCGGCGCCGATTCCGAGGCGGGATTCACGGTGGATTCCGGTGCAGGG
This sequence comes from uncultured bacterium, assembly GCA_964597625.1. GTDB lineage: Bacteria > Muiribacteriota > Ozemobacteria > Ozemobacterales > Ozemobacteraceae > MWAR01. The sequence continues at coordinate 10,254 of CAZQYQ010000027.1, read as the reverse complement.
GCGGCGAGCCCGGAAACAAGCGCGAGGGCGCGGGCCATGAATTCGGGCGAGACGCCGGGGGGCGGCCGGAGCAGGACGTCGCCTCCCGACATCACCAAGGTGCAGATGCTTGCCAGAACCAGCACAAAACCGATTTCACGGAGGTGTTTCACGCCGGCCGCCCCCCGGTGACGATCCATTGGCGTGCTCTCCAGGATACGATCAGCGCATCGCCGAGCGGCGTCAGGACATTCACGAGCAGGAGAGCCGCAAATGCCGGCGGAACGGCGGCCCCGGAAGACCAGAGAACAACGGAGAGCACGCCCAAGATGATGCCGGCCGGCAGCCTCATCGCCGGGGTCCGCGACAGGGAAAAAACGTCGAGACCGGCGGCAGCAAGCGCTGTCATGAAACCGCCCCCCACAATCAGCTCGACGACCGCGGGCGCGGCCGCCGGGTTCACGGCAAGGCGGAGAGCTCCGGCGAGAGCGAGGCCCAGCAGCGCCCCAAGTGGAAAGGAAGCATGGAGCGCCCGCCGTTTCCAGAGAAGAACCAGGCAGATGGCCACAAGAGCGGCCGAGCAGTCGCCGGGCAGAACCGGAAGGCGCGCCAGAAGCAGATTCGAAGCCGAACCGTTTTCAGGCACAGCCGGGCACGCGGGGCCGGAATGGACCCAGCTCGTGAAACCGGCAGCCGGATTCAGGCCGGGCATCAGATCGGCCTGCGTAACGATCGCGGGGTAGCTGATGCCGAGGAACACGACCGCGACCGCGACCGGATTCACGAGATTGCGCCCATATCCGCCGAACAGCTGGCGCACGACGGCTTCCCCGAACACGGCGCCGGCAGCCGGAACCCACCAGGGAACGGCCGGCGGAAGGGCCAGCGGAAGCAGAACCCACACCGGGCATCCGCGCAGTTCGAGGGGAGCCCCGCGCAGGCAGCAGCCGGCCATCGACGTCAGCCAGCCCGCCAGAGCGGCCATGGCGCCCATCAAGACGATCCGCCAGCCATACGCGGCGACGGCAGGCAGATAGATGCCCAGAATACATATCAGCCACCATTTTTCAAAATCGGGCCTGAAGGATGCGCGGTTCAAGGTTTTTCAACCGGCCTGGCGCGGCCGGCGCGGGCGGCGACGAACAGGGTCGTCAGGGGCAGACCGGCCGGACAGACGGATTCGCAGACACGGCACATGCCGCATCGCAGAAGGCCCACCGCCGCGGCATCAGCCTCATCGGTCCCCTGGAGAATCGAATGAAAAAGGATACTCGGGAACAGGCCGCGCGGACATGCTTCCGCACAGGCAAGACAGTTGATACAGCGCGGGTGGTCGGTCATGATGACGAATTATAGCCGCACAGGAGCTGCAGATCAATCCTTCAGGGACAAAATCACGGTTCCTGCCGGAATAAGCCTGGAGAATCAGATGAATCGCCGCCACGGAGACCCTCCATCGACAAAAAAAGCGAAAAGCGATGCACCACACCGATACACCGTTACGAAACCACAGATGGACGCAGACAGAGGCGGACACGGCCCGGTTTTGAATCTTTTACAATATATATAGCTCGATTTTTTACACATCTGGCATGGATACGGGTTCAGAAGGCGGGTTCAAAGGAACCGGCGGATCAAAACAACCCCGTGTTCATCCTCCGTTCCCCAGGGATGCGAGATACGCCTGATCGTGGTATGCTCGACGAAGGAGCTGCTCCCCTCCATCGGTTCGCCCGAGCCTGCGAAGGCATGCACCGTTCATGTGTCCGCCGTTCACGGTTCTCACGCAGAGCTCGACATACCTGCCGGACAAGGATTACGCCATCATGAACCACGCCTCACACAATCGCAGATATACATTCATACGAATGTATTTCTTCAATCTTTTCCTGATGCTGCTGATATGCAGTCCGGTGATCGTTTCGGGACAGCCGGCTTCGGAGCCCATGGTGGTCGCAGCCTTGCTGACAAAGGGCCAGACGGTCTATGTTCCGATTTATTCGCACATCTTTTTCGGCGACACCACGGTGCCGTTCAATCTGACCGGCACACTCAGCATCCGCAACACGGACATGAAACACGCAATCCAGATTCTCTCGGCGACCTACTATGATTCTGACGGGAAGCCCGTCCGGGAATATTTTTCCAACCCGATCCTGCTCGCGCCACTGGCATCGACCAACTGCATCGTTCCCGAGAGCGACTCGGCCGGCGGCGTCGGGGCCTCGTTCATCGTCAAATGGCGCTCGGCGGCACCCGTAAACGAGCCGATTTTCGAAGCAGTCATGATCGGAACCCGCGGCCAGCAGGGCATTTCCTTCCTGTCACGCGGTCATGCCCTGACGGAGTAACCGCGCCTCACGCATCGACTGGCTCTTTTCGAACGACCCGTCACCGAAATAGCTCAGGCATTCCCGATGAAAGAGCCGGGCACGGCTTTCAGGTGTTTGAGCAGAGGTTCGTTTTCTGCGTGGAGATGAAGAATCAGGAACTGGCCGGGAAGCGGCACCTCGCTCGCGATCCGGTCACAGAGTGCGCGCCCTTCAGCGGCGGCGCCATTCCACATCTTGAACAGAGATACCGCAAGCCTGAGACCGAGAACGTACAGCGGCGGCTCGGACCGGTATGTCAGTTTCCGTTTGACGAGATACACCTCACTCAGATACTCATATCCCCTCAGGGCCTTGGCGATTCCGGCCACGATCTCGGCAGGCAGATCATGAGGGAGATAGACATCGGAAAACGGGAGCGTTTCCCGCTCCTCCTGATCTTTCATCAAGAGCTGCTGTCTGCTTTTCTGGAGTTCGAGATACGGCTCGGCCTCGGCCCGCAGCCCTCGTTCATACAGAAACTCGATGATCAGCCCGCAGCCATTCATGATCGCATCGGGGTCTGCATGCATCGCTTTCTCTATATAGCCGACTCCCGCAGGATCACCGTGATGCAGCAGAAGGCGCCCCATTCCGTAATTCACCTGGGGGTTGCCGGGCGCCCGCAGCACAAGCTCCTTCAGAAGAGGTTCGGTTGCGGACACCCCCTGCATATCGCCGATGTGCCGGAGTCGCTCGAGAGCGTCTTCGAGCTTGAGTTCGCCCGCAGCCGCGAGTGTCTCGAGCTCCGCAAGGCGGTTCATCGTTCCAACACCGTTCTGATGCGCCCGGAACCAGGCCTCGGAAACGTTTTCCTTCCATTTCGCCGAAAGAGACCGTTCGATGTTCGCCCGGAGCGCTTCGGGAAAAAGCGCATCGGCGGCGCATCGCACAGGGGCCGGTGGAGCCTTCGCATCGGAACAGCCCAGGGCCGCGAGGCGGTCTGAAAGCGCCGGATGCGTGTCGGCAACGCCGGTCCGGAAGCACCGGGCCTTTCGAGACCATTTTTCGGCGGACTCTTCCGGAATCGGCGCGGCAAGAGCGGCCCGCATGAGTGCAAACAGGTCTTCGGGCGGAGTTTCCATGGCCAGCGCCTGGTCCTGAAGCCGTGGCCAAAAGCCGGCATCGAGGTGAGCCTCGTGGACAACGGTTGCCAGAAGCGTCTCGGCCGTCGTTCGAGCGCCCGTTGCAAGCGCGGCCATACGGTCGGCATCGAACTCGTGCCGGCGCGCCAGGACGAAGGTATATGCTCCGAACGCGGGGGCATACCAGCCGAAGAACCGGCGGAACAGCCCGGTTCCCCACTGGCCGCTTGATTCAAGCGCCGTCATGAGGCTGAACCAGGTCTGGCGGATGCGATAGATCCAGGATGAGAATGTTCCGTGCGCCGAGGAGAGGTGCCCAAACTCATGTGCCAGAACCGATTTGAAACCTTCTGACGACAGGGCCAGCAGCATCGGCCACCCCAGAACCAGGTAGTTGCGCGGCCATCCGAAGATCCCGATGCGTGGGATCTGCACCACTCCGGCGTTGAACTCCATCGTCAGAAGCACGACATCGATCTTCGGTGTCTGGAGCAAAAGCCTCAGCTCATCCACCGCCGCACACAGCGCAGGCGCATCGTCGAGGTTGATCTCGAGCCCACCGGGCGGCGGCAGCGTCACCCAGAGCGACCGGCAGATGAGGTATCCGAGCGGCAGCAGCACCCAGAGGAGCTTGATGACGACATACCCTGACCCGCGTATGGCGACCGCCGCCCAGGCGAGTGCGGCGGTTCCACCGATGATGAACGCCAGGACGCCCGCAATGAAGAAGTATCCCAGCAGGGCCATGCCAATGACTTTCGTCCGGTGCCACCGCGGGCTTTTCGCTGACTCCCGCTCGAGCCGCGCCGCCAGCGCCTCAAATGTCGCTTCGTCCACAGATAGTCCCTCTCTCTGGCGAGTATGGCACACATCCCGGCACGCGGGCAACGCTCTGACGTTCCTGGCAGAAACTGACAAATTTTTGAACATTTTCCATTTCCGCTCTAAACTTTTCACCCGGTACGTGCCGATAGATATAAGGGGAAGTGTTTATTTCCTTCGCGTTCACGGATGATCCATACATACTCAAGGAGGAGTCTATGGCAAGTTCAGCCATTATGCGTTCGCAGGCGTTTTTCGAAGCGAAGTTCACGAGCGAGTCGGTTACCATCCTGGAGTCGGGGCGAAGTGAAGGAGCCGCAAAATCGCGCGGTTCGGCCACGGATGACCTGAACCTCTCGCCCTACGCGTCGCTGCGCCAGACGATCGAGAAGTTCCGCCGCGAGACGGAAAACGGCGCAAAGCTCGATATCACCCTCAGCATGCCGCAGGACCGCCTGTCCTCGGGCGTCGGCGACCAGAAGTCCGTCCGGGACTTCGACCTGATGCTGCGGCTGCTCGCAAAAGACGATGAGGATTATGAACGCCTCAAGTCGCGCTTCCAGAGGCTGTTCGACCTGGCCTCGGGCTCTTTTGAAAGCCGCGGCGAAGTCCGGTCTTCGTCGTCAGGGCAGGTCGTTCAATCCAGCCCCCAGACGCAGCCGGCCGATCAGAGCGGGGAAACGCCCGGCAGCGACGAGCGCATGAAGCAGGACCTCGAAGTCGCTCAGGCCTTTGTTGCGCGCATCGAGCGGCGCCAGGTCGAGGTGAAGGTCCAGGTTCAACGCACCGATCAGCGATTCGAGGTCAAGGGAATCGATATGCGACAGGCTGACCCGCTCGTTCTCGACCTGAACGGCGACGGTCTCGACCTGGGAAAAGCCGGCGAAGCCGCGGTTTTCGACGTGAACGGCGACGGAAGTCTCGACAAAACCGGCTGGGTGCGCGGCGATGACGCGCTGCTCGTCTACGACCGCAACGGCAACGACCGGCTCGATGACGGGCGCGAGCTGTTCGGAGACCAGAACGGCGCCACGAACGGGTATGCCGAGCTGGCGAAATATGATGCGAACCGCGACAACCGCATCGATTCGAAAGACTCGATTTTCAAAGCCCTGAAACTCTACCGTGACCTGAACGGAAACGGCCGCGTCGATGCCGGCGAGATGTCGAAACTCGGTCAGAGCGGGATCGCTTCGCTCGATCTGAAATTCCTGCGCGAGAGCGCGCAACTCAACGGCAACAGCCTGCTGCTGAAGGGCAGTTTCCAGCGCACCGACGGTACCACCGGCCGCATGGATGATGTGCTGTTCGGCTTCAGAGATACCAGCGAACGATAAGAGCCTGATGCTCCGGGACATCGGAATCAGGTTCATTGTATACTTCCCCCTGATGAAACGTCTTTCCGCCCATCCCGCCCTGGCTGGAGTCATCGCGCTGCTGCTCGGCGCGATGATCTGGCTGCCGGTTTTTCACCTGGTTTTCACGGAAAATACCAACACCTATATGAGCGTCGCCGGGATTCCGCCGAAGGCCGGAATGCTCGCGGCAAGCCATCTCGCGATCTGGGCCGACGAGGTCGGGGGCCGTGCCGAGATCGAACGGATGCGGGGCCGCAATGCCGAATGGGACTTCATGGCGCGCAGTTTTTTCGTCTGGTCGCTGGCGAACATGGCGCTGCGTGAGCCGCAAACCGCATCGACGCTGCTTCCGATCATGGACCGCATCATCGATGAAACGGTCAGACTCGAAAAAGAGAAAGGACCGTTTTTTTTCCTGATGCCCTATGCCCACTCGGCGCCGTTCCGGATGCAGCCGGTGCGGAGCATTTTTCTCGACGGCGAAATATCGCTGATGATGGGCTTGAGAAGGCTTGTTGCAGAGCGTGCCGAGTACAAGTTCCAGATGCTCGAACGGATCGGCGTCATGGTCGAGCGAATGGAGAAAAGCCCCGTCATGTCGGTCGAAAGCTATCCGAACGAGTGCTGGCTGTTCTGTAACTCGATCGGGCTGGCCGCGATCAGGGTTTCGGATTATCTCGACGGGACGAACCACAGCGGGCTTTTCAAACACTGGGTCGAAACCGCCCGCGCCAGGCTTGTCGAGCCGAAAACAGGCCTTCTCATCTCAGCCTACACGCTCGACGGCGATGTCATGGACGGCCCGGAAGGCTCGTCGATCTGGATTGCAGCCCACTGTCTGAGTCTGATCGACCCGGAATTCGCCGCCGACCAGTATCAGCGCGCCCGCGCCCGTCTGCGCGCCAGCCTTGCGGGATTCAATTACGCCCATGAGTGGCCCCGCGAGTGTCCCGGCTCGGGAGACGTCGATTCGGGGCCGATCCTGCCGATTCTGGATCTTTCAGCCGGCTCGACCGGTCTTGCGTTCGTCGGGGCCGCGACCTTCGAAGACAACGAGTATCTGCGCGGGCTCCATGCCTCGCTCGAGCTGGGTGGTTTCCCGGTCAAAAGCGACGGCAGGTTGAAATACTGCGGCAGCAACGCGGTTGGCGACGCGGTTCTGCTGTATTCGATGACGCTCGGCCCCGCCTGGCAGAAAATCCGTTCCCCCGGAGCCCACCCATGAGCATCTGGAAACGCCTTACGACGAGCCTCTCCGGCGCGCCCTTCTTTTCGCCGCGCGGCTTTCTCGACAGAGCGATCATGCTTCTGCTGCTGTTCGCGATCTGCCATTTCGCCGGACTGCGCGAGTATACCTGCGTCATCAGCGGCACGTCGCCGACCGGGGACCCGGCCGACACCCTGGCGAACGTCCTCGGCCTCGCCTACTTCGCCACCTACTCGCTGGCCCTGCTGCTGGCGCCGGTCTTCGCCATCGCCGCGGCCCTGCTGAAGCTTTTCATTCCGGCTCCGTCAGAGAGCTGAAAGCCCGCGCAAAAGGCCAGTGGACCTCAAAGCCCCGAAGGGCAGGCTCACACGTTTCTCGAGGCGTTTTCCTGGTATTCCTCGTCGGTGTTGAGGGACCAGACGTCGCCGGCCGGGGCGATGCCGATCAGTTTCCGGGCTGCCATCAGACCGGTGGCAATCGAGTGGTCCATATTATTGTATTTATACAGGCCGGCCCGGCCGATGCAGGCAAGATTTTCGAGGTTCATCGCGAAGGCACGCACCGTGGCGTAGGCATCCTGGAAGCCCAGGAAATACGTCGGATAACTTTCCGTTTCGCGGGTGACGAAGCTGCCGCGAATCCGCTCCGGGGACAGGAAGCCCATGGAGGCCAGTTCCGTTGCCGCAAGCCGCTTCAACTCGTCATCCGTCATGCGCCACAGGGCATCATCACGGAACGTGAAGTATTCGAGGCTGATCACGCTCGAGTCGGGCTTTGCCGCCATGCGCCGGCTGAAGTTCGTGAAGTTGGCCAACCTGGCCATCTTCACATCGGGCGCATGAACATAGATCCACTGATCCGGGAACAGGTCGGCGCCGTCAGCAACAATATTCACAGTTATATGGTCTCTGTAATACAACGCAGCAACCGCCGCCCCGACATCGTCCGGAACGGCCGGTTCGAGCATCTGCAGCAAGTGCGTGAGCGGAATACTGCTGAAGACAAATGCGGGGTTCACCCGCAGGATGTTCCCGTCCGCGGTCCGCACCTCGATTTCCGTGATACGCATGCCGGCTCTGCGGATCCGCACGACTTCCGCCCGGGAAATCAGTTCTCTGCGGGTGGAAGCCGTGCGTTCCCACATGCGTTCATACATCATTCCGGCGCCCAGCACCGGGTAATCGAATTCATCGGCGAGCGTTTTCGCCTTGACGCGGTGTTTCAGGAGAGCATTCGTGACGACGGCTTTGAGGTCAAGCCCTCTGATTCGTTGAGAAGCCCATTCCGCACCGATTTCCCGGCAGGGGATGCCCCAGACTTTTTCGGTATACGTTCGAAAAAACGTTTCATACAGTTTTTTCCCGAATCGGCCGGAAACCCACTCCTCGAATGTTTTTGCGTCATCCACCCCGCCTTTCAGCCGGGCCAGCAGATACGAGAGCATCGACGTCACGGATTCGCGCAATCCGAGGTTCTTGAGGGCATCGACCGCTTCAAGAGGGTATCTGAACAGCCTTTTCCGATAAAAAATGCGCGTCAGCCTCTGAACCGGGAGGAACTCATCCCCCAGCAGGTCGTGCCAGAGCGAGCGGACTTCCCTGTCTGCCGTGAAAAACCGGTGAGGGCCGACATCAAACCGGTTTCCCTCATGCGTTTCCGTCCGGGAAAGGCCGCCGGGAACCGCGTTTTTGTCGATCACGAGGATGTCGTCACGCCCCGCGCGGGCGAGTTCCCACGCAGCCGCAAGGCCGGCCGGGCCGGCGCCCAGGATCGAGATTTCGGTGGAGCGTCTGGATTCGGTCATTCTATATTCTATTGTTTATTTCGTTTCAACATGCGCTTCGCTGATCGCCGTCTTGATCCGCTGTTCCATATCGATCGCGTTTCCGCCGCCGAAATCGAGTCTGGAATTCGATGTGGATTCCGACCTTATGGGCGAACCGTCCGATTGTTTCACGGTTATTTTCCCCCGGGAGGTGCCATGGATTTTGCCGGTTGCCGAAGCGGACTCCCGGGCGTTGAAAAAGGTCGAGCTGAACTCGATCGAAGCCGCATCAGACGAGGCGTCGAGCGCGAGAAGGCTGAAGGTGGCAATCGCATCACACAGGACCGTTTCCCCGTCGGGATCGATGCAGACCGGGATCGTGTTCCTGGTGCACCAGGAATCGCCGGGCAGCAGCGGCTGTTCCGTGTATTCGAGCAGGGACGCTTCATAGTATCGCGTATAACTGGCCGGAACGCCTTCGACACCGACAACCTTTCCGTGACCGTTCATCGACACGCGCACCGGATGATCCGGGGCGGGAAGCCCGCTGACCAGCAGCGTCTGAATGACGGTTTCGCGGGGGATTTCCCGGTTCGGGGCCCCGGGCGAGTAGTAGGCCATGGATGCCGTAACGGCATGGAATGCCTGGACGGCCCGGCCATCTTTTCCGGGTTCGAGCGAGAAGCTGCCGTCGATATTGATCTGGCCCATCAGCGTCGATTTCGGCACGAGCAGCATCTGTATTGCCGTCCGGGACTGCACCTCGATCGAAAACGAGCCGATGGAGGCCCTTTTCGGCTGAAAACGCAGAGTCACCGGCACGGCCGGTTCGCTCGCGACAAGCGCGGCATCCGGCCAGACCTGGGCCTGAACGGCAGGACACCCGGCGGCCATGGCAGCAATGGCGGCAATGGCCACGAAAACAGTCGATACAGACTTATCCATTCAGCATATCTCCAGGTTCATTCTTTTCGGGGTTTGCGTTCCCCTCAACGAGCGGAATGTCGGCCATCCCCGGCATGTGAAAAGCGTCATGCGCGCAAGTATACCGCATTTTCCGGCAATCGTGACGGGTGCGATGAACGATGCAGCTACGAACGGGAAGCGCAGGCTTCAAGCCAGAGGCAGATGCCGCAGAGGATGTCGTTGCCAGATGTATGTCCGAGGCCGGCGATTCTCATGGCATCGGAAGGTTTGAGCGGGCCGGTCGCCAGGGAAGCCAGAAACCGCTCGATCACCAGCGAGGACCGGCCGGTTTCAGCAAACCTCAGCTGCCAGAGGCTCTGGATCGTGGTTTTCCCGGAAAGTTCCGCGATAAAGGATGACGCGGGTGCGACCAGGCCGCGGGCGAAAAACCTGTCGCACAGCAGAACGCCCGTGCACAGGTCATCCCATGCCGGAGTCAGGCCCTCGCCGCCGCCGAACCAGGGTTTCACGACACGAAAATCAGCAGTCTGCCGGGAAAGGGCCTGTCTGAGACTCCTCAGCGGCTCGGAAAATTCGACGGCAGCCCCGCCGAGAAAGGCCTCCCCCACCGCCGATCTGGAACCAGCGAAAGAAAGAGTTTTCCGGAGCTCCATCGCGCGCATTCCGGCCGTATCGGGGCAGATGACACCGCCAGGCCGGGGAACCGAATCGATCGAGGCATTCCACGCCATTTCGGACATGC
>CAZQYQ010000026.1:0-26391 GCA_964597625.1 uncultured bacterium | reverse complement strand
CGGTGGCGGGCGGCAGAAAACCGATCGCGGCCATTTTCTCGCCCAGGGCAAGCAGGGCTGCCGATTCCCGCAGGGGCGACAGAACCTCGTCGACTTCATCCGGAGATTCGGATCGCGGGGGGGCGGGATGGCTTCCCGGATCAGCCTGGAGTGCCGCCTGGTTTTCAGGAGTGTCGGGCTGAAACAATCCCCTGAAAACGCGGTCGAATGCATTGTCGAAAACCCATGGCTTGCGGCGCCTGAACTGGGCGCGCTCGGCAATTCGTTCGCGAAGCTGCGCCGCACCAGGAATTTTATCTGTTTCATACATGCGCAGAATGCCGAAGGTCAGATTGCGTACTTCCGGCTCCGGGTCGTCCAGCAGCCACTCGAGAAAAGGAACGAACTCGGCGCGGGGGCGGGTTGCGAGAATATGGATCACCGTTTTTCGGGCCGCCGCGGATTCGCTGGTTGCAAGCGGCTGCAGAAACGGCGCTGCCTGCAGTTCGGGGTTGGCCATGAATGCCATGATTGCCGTGCCGCGCACGCGATGATGGGGATCTCGGAGAGACCGGGCAAGCACATCGTGGAACGCCGGCCACGGAACAAGTGTCGCATATGTCTCGACGGCCGCTGCCCGAACGCGCGGATCCGTGTCCGTCAGAAACGATGCGATGATATCTGGCGGAATGGCGATCCGGTGCCGGCCCGCCAGGCTCAGCAGCCTGCTCAGACGAAACGGATCCCGTTCCGCTGAAATGGCCCTGCGGACTCGCTCCAGGGTCAGCCCGGATGAATCATACTCGAGCTCTTCTATGGCCGTGTCACGCTCGGACGGCTCGATCGAAAAGAGCGGATCGGTTCCATCCGTTGCCGGATCCGTTCGGGGCTGTTCTCCGCCTGTCGACGGGGGGCGTGGGGGAGGGGATCCATCTGGTTCGAGCCCGGCCAGCAGCTCCGCCGCATATCGATCCGTTGCGGCCCGGGATTCAAGAATTTTTTTTGCCTCTTGTCGCAGCTGATCGACGTTCTCGTGGCGCGCGACCTCGGCGATGGCTCCAAGGGCGGCTCTGAAGGAACATTCCGAAAGGACATGCAGCGCCGCCCGACGGTGTGAGACGCCGCCTTCGAGCGAAAGCCGGCGCAGAAGCCGGAAGACGGGAGCCCCTCCGCAGGCTCTGAGAGCCGCGACGGCATTCATCTGGACCCGGTGGTCGGCATCGGTGAGCGCGGGGGCAATCGCCCGCAGGGCGTCCTCGCTTCCGAGCCTTGCCAGCGCTTCAACCGCATTCGCCCGGACGCGGGCATCCGGGTCGGCGAGCGCGGCCACGCAGGCATGCAGCACGTCGGGGGTGTCGGTGCAGCCTCCGAGAATGCTCACGGCTGCCGATCGGAGTCGGGGATCAGCGTTTTGAAGGGCGGTTTCCCGTATCAGGACAAGTTCATCCCTTACAAGCGGTGTCTTGTCGCGGTTCCGCCGCAGGAGCAACTCCAGGCGCTCAGTCGGAGAACCAGTATTGAAGCTGGATTCAGAAAAATATTCAGAAGCGGTTCCCGCGCGATCGGCCGACGGGCCCATCTTCGATGAGATGCACGACAGGATCCGCCTCGCCGATGCCCGGACCTCAGGATTCGGGTCTGTCTCGGCTATATTTTGTACTATACGGTTCGCCTCGTGTGCATCTGCCGTCCCGCCCGGAGCGCATGCCGCGAGCTCGAGGAGGCCCAGCCGCCGCTCTTCGGGCGAAGTCGAGTGAAGGCGCGCGCGCAGGGAGGAGGGGAGGCTCATTCAACTTCAGCTCCGGCTGCGCTGCTTTGCGTCGCGAAATTTTGCAAATTCTCGCTGCTGGCGCTTCAGCGTCGAGTCTTCGGGCGCATGGTGCAGATACTCCATGAACTCGGCGAGCCGGGTGATGGTTGCCGGCGAAATTTTGTGTTCGAGCCTGCAGGCCTCTTCGTCGGCAAACGGGTTGGGGAGTTCGAGCACGTTCAGGAAAAAATCGGCCAGCACGCGGTGCCGCGAGTCGAGTTTGCGAACCGCGGATTCGCCCTGCTTCGTCAGGATAACCGGACGATACGCCTCGTAATGGATGAGCTCGAGCTTCGCCAGTCTTCGAAGGGCATTCGTGGCGGAGGGCGTCGTACAGCCCATCGCGGTCGCGAGGTCCGTCACGCGCACCGCGCCATACCTGCGCTGAAGCTCCTGGACCTGCTCGAGATACGATTCAAGGGTGCTTGAAAACGCTTTTTTCGACCGGTTGTTGCCGCCTGATTCATTCATGATCCGCAATCCCCTCGTGTGTCGTTTCTTCTGACCTGACGATTCGGCAGCTCGTTCCTCTGCAGGTGCTGCAGGGGCTTTCGCCGCCGAGATCTGCGCGAAGTCTGCGTGCAAGATACCAGACGGATGCGCCGAGAACGAGAACGATAAACATGGTATCGGTACTCATGGAATCCGTTGCAGCGGAAAGCCTTGCCGGAGCCGCAATGAATGACATGATCAAGGTCAGGCTCCATGCTAGCACTCCCGGGAGAAGGGTTGCAACGAGGGTGAATCCGGCGGACTTCGTCTCGCGCCAGATCACGCCTACGGTTGGCAGGCAGGGCACATACAGCAGCGTGAACAGCATGAAGAGGAACCCGACCGCCGGTGTCACGCCCTCGCGGCGCATGGCCGTGCCGAGATCGCGATCGATCGGGCGGTAAAGCACCGCCAGTGTCGAAACGATGCTTTCTTTCGCGAGGAACCCCGGGACAAGCGAGACCGCTTCCCGCCAGCCGAAACCAAGCGGCCTTACCACGGGCTCCAGGGCTCTTCCGAGGCTCCCCATGTAGCGCCGCTCCATCGTTTCGCGTGCCATTCCGGATTCGAGCCCGGCGATCCGGTCCGCGACGTCAGGGGTTCCTGATGCGGCCTGCAGCGCGGCAATCTCCGCCGCGTAGGGGCGACTCAACGGAACGTCGCGGGGAAACGCCGTCAGACTCCAGACCAGGATCGTTCCCGCAAGAATGACCCCGCCGGCTTTTTCGATGAAATGCCACGTCTTCTCCCACAGCATCGAGCGGAGACTCCGCCATGTCGGAAGCCTGTAAGGCGGCATCTCGAGCATGAACGGCGCCTGAGAAAGCGGGGGCATGAACCGGCTGAGCAGCCTCCCGACGGATATGAGGACGAGCAGGTTGATGCCATAGAGAATCGTCAGAACGATCCCCGGCCGTTCCGGGAAAAATATTCCGCAGAATAAAACGAGAACCGGCAGCCTTGCCGAACAGCCCACGAGAGGGATCAGAAGGGTGACGAGCCGGCGCTGTCGCCGGTCGTCGAGAAGTCGCGCCGACATGACCGCCGGAACATTGCAGCCGAAGCCCATCAGGAGCGGCACGAAGGCACGTCCGTGCAGGCCGATTCCCTGCATCAGGCGGTCCATCAAAAAGGCCGCCCGCGACATATATCCGGAATCTTCGAGGAGGGAGATCCAGAAAAAGAGGATCAGCACGTTGGGCAGAAAGACCAGGATGCCGCCGATACCGGTCGCAATGCCGTCGAGAAGAAGATCGCGCCAGATTCCCGGGGCTATGTGGGCGGTTCCGAGGTGTTTCAGGGCGTCAACCGCCGCTTCGATCGCTGCGGCCGGGTAGGCGCCGAGAGAAAAGGTCGTCCAGAACATGGCTACAACGAGCAGCGCGAAAATCGGTATGCCCCAGACTCTGCTGGTGAAGATCGTGTCGAGCCTGGAGGAGATCCTGTCTTCCGTGACCGCTGCCGCTTTGTGCGATGCCTTCAGCAGGCGGAAAATCCGGTCGTAGCGGTCGGTTGCGAGCCGGCACGGCAGCCCTCCGATCCCGGTGACGCATTCGTCGGCCGCTTCCAGAGCCAGGAGAAGCTTCTCCCGGATGGGCTCGAGGCCTGGGGCCGGCTGTTCGGAAGCCCCTGAAGATGCCGGAGGCTGCTCGATCAGCCGACGTATCGCATCGAGCCGTTGCGACGGCGTCGATGCCTGCCAGGCCGGCCGGCCGCTCGACGGAAGCGCCGTCTCGACGGCATGCTGCCATGGAACGGGGAGTCGCATCACCGGCGAGTCGGGGCATGCGTCCAGCGTCGCGGCCGGTTCGGCAAGCGCGGCTCCGAGCATCTCGACGCCTTCTCCCGTGCGCGCGACCGTCGTAAATACCGGGCAGCCGGTGATCCGCGAAACCTTTTCCAGGTTGAGCTCGGCGCCGGAGGTGCGCAGGGTGTCGTAGCAGTTGAAAACCAGCCAGGGTCGCAGACCGAGCTCGAACAGCTGCATGGTGAGGAACAGGTTGCGTTCGAGGTTCCCCGCGTCGATGACGTTCAGGATGATTCCCCGGGCTGCATCGTCGAGCTGCTCGAGAACGACCCGTTCCTCGGGGCTGGCGGGAGTCAGCGAATACGTGCCGGGGAGGTCGGTAAGGATCAGCTCCGTTTCGCCAATGCGCCGAATGCCTTCGATGCGGTCGATGGTGACGCCCGGCCAGTTGCCGACATGCCGGCGTTCGCCGGTGAGCGCGTTGAAAAGGCTTGTTTTGCCACAGTTGGGGTTGCCGACCAGGAAAATTCGGACCGGCGTCATCTGTCAGCGTCTCAGGCAGCCCGCCGGGCCGGGTGAATGCTGACGAGGGCGGATTCGCTCCGGCGAAGGCCGATCCGGTAGCCTCTGATCTGGAAGGTGACCGGGTCACCCAACGGCGCCCGCTGAATGGCCTTGACCGGGGTGCCGGGAGTGAACCCCAGCTCGAGCAGGCGGTTCCCGGTGGGGGTCGAGGCGTCGATGTCCCGGATGGTCGCCGTCTGACCGAGCGGCAGATCAGCCAGGGTGGCATTCACTTTAACCATTGCGACCGGTTCTCCTGTGCCTGGGTCATTCTGCTTCGCGAAAAGGGTGCATTCCCTCTGGATTGTGAACGAATGCATCTAATGTTAGCTTCATCTAACATTAGAATACTCCGAAAACATATGTTACGCAAGCTAAATTATGTGCGTGCAGGGAAATTCTGAAAACCGGGGATTGAATCGTTCGTGAGCCGACCGGCTCAGCGTTCCTGCTGCTTGTCTGAAACCGATGCGGAAACGGCGCGTTCGCTTGCCCAGGCTCTGATGAACTTGATCTGTTCCGCCATCGTGCGCGACAGGGGAACGGTGCTGCGGATGATCGTATACAGATCGTCGAGCGTGAGTTTTTCGCCGCGGTCGAAAGCTTCAACCATGGCGGCTTCGACGACGTGTTCGATCTCGGCACCGTTCCAGAACTCGGTTGAAACGCTGAGCAGGGTCAGGTCGAAATTTGCCGTGTCGACGCCGCGGCGGCCCAGGTGGACTTTGAAAATCTCCTCGCGTTCGCGGTCATTCGGCAGGTCGATGAAGAAAACCTGGTCGAACCGGCCTTTCCGGATGATTTCCGCCGGCAGAAGGTCGATTCTGTTTGCCGTGGCGGCGACGAAAACGTCCGCTTTCTTTTCCTGCATCCAGGTCAGAAAGGCCGAGAAAATGTGCGAGCCGGTGCTGCCGTCTTTCATGGTCGAGCTGCTGATGCCGCCTTCGATTTCGTCAAACCAGAGGATGGCCGGCGCCATCGCCTCGACCGAATGGATCGCGCGATGGAATGCGCCTTCGGGCGAACCGTGGAGCCCCGAATACACCTGGTTCATGTCGAGCCGGAACAGGGGAAGGTTCCAGAGCGCGCTGATCGCCTTGACCGAAAGCGATTTTCCGCAGCCTGAAATACCCATCATCAGCAGACCGCGCGGGGGTCTCAGGCCCGCTGCCGCCGCTTCCGGGGAAAAAAGCCTGCGCCGCTTCACCAGCCAGGTTTTGAGATTTTCGAGGCCGCCCACGTCCCCGAGGGAACACTCGGCCCGGACGTATTCGAGCAGACCTTCCTTGCGGGCGAGCTGCTCCTTCTCTTCCTGGAGCTGTTTGATGATCGAGCTGTCGATCGTTTTCGCGCCCCAGAGAAGCTTGGTGAGGCTCTGCTGGGCTTCAATCGAGGTGAAGCCCTGAAGAGCGGTGGCGGCCGCCGAAAGATCTTCGGGAGTGGTCGTGTTTTCCGCGCCCTTGCGCACGGCGGCGGAGATCGCATGCTGAATGAGTTCCGCGAGCTCGCCCTGGTCGGGAAGTCCGAAATCGAGCAGGTAGATTTCCTTCCGGATTTCGACCGGCAGCTGAATATCGCCGCCTAACAGAAACAGAAAACGGTTCTGGCCGCGAAAAGCGGCTGCAACGCTGCGCAGTCTCCGCTGGACATCAGGCCGTCCGAGAAACGGAACAATGTCGCGATACACGAAAAATCCCGGTTCTGTCGCACGGGCAGCAGCTTCGAGAGCCAATTCCGGAGTCGATGTGCCCGGCAGTGCCGTTTCCCCGCAGGTGATGCCTGTCTGGAGATCCCACTGTGTGAGGGGCTTGTCACTCTGAAAGACGGAACGGGATACCGCCGTCAGCGTTGAGAGGACCTGGTCTTCCTCCCAGCTGCTGACGGCGATGACGGGGGTTCCGGCCATCAGCGCCCGTTTGAGCGCCGTAACACCGGCAGCCCGGATGATGCTCACGGGCGGGCTGTCGAATTGCGCTGTTTTTTTGCGGCAGGGGTTGTCGTGGCAACCGTTGCCGTGGCCGACGGAGAGCGCGGGGCTGCCAGCTGGAGCTCTTCGCCGCGAAGCTGCGGCATCTGGTTCCGATACAGGTCTTTTTCGAAGAGATCGCTGCCGCAGATAAGCGCTCCGGCTGCGTTGCGGGTCGATGTGGTGCGGATTGCCGCGGAAGGATGCGTGGTGTCGATGTGCGTCATGTCTACTTCCTCCATGGTTCGAGGGTAACGGTCGATCTTCGATTATAGAAACTTCCGCCTCAGGGTGCAACATCTGTCTCAGGGTCAACGCCTGTTCGTGGTTCGACAGGCGCGCCGCCGGAGGGAAAGAGCGGATTGACCCGGGCCGTTGGCTGTGATACCCTGATCGACCGCCGATAAAACGAACAGTAACGCCTAGAAGAGAGAAACATCCAGGAGGATGAGTGACATGAACCGGATTCTGATGGCTGCCGCGCTGGCCGCATGTGCCGGCCTTGCTCTTGCTGCGCCCGCGGTACGGGCCGATACGCTTGCCGATCTCGACAGATGCTCTATCACGGAGATTCAGCGGAATCACCAGACGGTTTCGCATCGCGAAGGCCTCAGAAACACGATCGAACGGCTTCTCGACTGTTCCACGACCGGCCGCATCGATGTCGCTCTCGTCGGCATGGGTGACGTGCCCGACTGGGTTATCGATGCCTGGGCCCGCACCGAGAATGATTACCAGGAAGTCAGTATTTCCCGGTACGGGATGATTCTCGACGCTGAGACACCGGAGGTGCATACCGATTTTTTCCGGTTCCGCACGGTCCGACAGAATGGAGAAGTCGCTGAAACCCTGCTCCAGGACGACAGGAAAGCACAAAAAGCCGTGACGGTCTGCACGTTCGTCGACGGCGACCCCGCCGGGCAGGATAAGCACCTTGCTTTGGTTCTTGAAAACCTCCTCGCCGTTGTCGAAGAAGGCCAGATCACCGTCGCTCCTGTCCAATTCGTCGATGCGCCTCAGAGGCCCGTGCAGCTCTGGAAACACTATGCGCCCGGCATGTCGGATTATTCCGGTGTGCGCGTCGAGCGGTTCAGTACCGACACTGCCGGCGGAGAAGATGTATATTGGAAACTTTGCTATCAGGATCCGGCCGGCGGCCTCGAGCAGAGCATGCTCGTCTGGCATGACAGCCTGGTTTACTGTGACATCAACGGCAAGATCATCGTCGAATAATCTGATGCGAAAAGCGCGCCCCGGAAGAGTGCATCCTTCGGGGCGCGCTTTCGTTTCGGACAACAGGGCACGTTGCGCCGCCCCTGGAATGGCTCAGGCCGGGCAGAGCTGTCTCTCCGGCGGCAGAACTACAAAATCCGGTGGAGGAACCCCATGAATCCGATGCTGAAAAACCTGACGGAAAAAATAATGACCGGACTTGCAAACGGAGCTGACGATGTTCAGCACTTCGATGCGAGCCCGCTTCCGGATAAAAATGAGATCGGGCAGGTCCTCGAAGACGCGCTGTTTCTGATTTTCCCCGGGTATTACGGGGATTCGCGTCTTTCGTTCGAGTCGATGGAGCTTCAGGCTGGATACAAGGTTGCGACGCTGTATGAGCGGCTTCAGGCGCAGGTGCTTCGCGAGTCGCTTCACTCGTGCAAATTTGCGCGCCACACCTGCCGGCACTGCCAGGAATACTCGGCGCTCATCGCCCGGACGTTCATCGAGACGCTGACCGGCATTCGCGCGCAGCTGGAAGACGACGTGCGGGCCGCATACCGGAATGATCCGGCAGCGTCGAGTTTCGACGAGATCATCTTCAGCTACCCCGGCCTCGAAGCGATTGCCGTCTACCGGATCGCGCACCACCTGAGCGATCAGGGCCTCGTGCTGATGCCGCGCATCATGACGGAATGGGCACATGCGCGAACGGGCATCGATATTCACCCCGGCGCGACCATCGGCCGCAGCTTCTTCATCGACCACGGAACCGGCGTCGTGATCGGCCAGACCACCGTGATCGGCGAGCGGGTAACGTTGTATCAGGGTGTCACGCTTGGTGCGCTGAACTTCCCCCGCGATGCGAAGGGAAATGTGATCCGTAATGCGAAGCGCCATCCGACGATCGAAGACGACGTCGTCATCTACGCCGGGGCGACGATTCTCGGCGGCAACACCATCATCGGCCGCGGCTCGGTCATCGGCGGCAACGTCTGGCTCACCGAGTCCGTTCCGCCCGAAACCCGCGTTCTCATGGCGAAGCCCGAACTCATCATCACCAGTGCCCGCCATGCTCCTCAGACCGCTTTTGCCGGCAGCCCCGAGTAAGCGAACGGCGAGAGAACCGGCCTCCGTTTTCGTTTTCGGAATCGTCAGCTTTCGGAATAGCTGGCCCAGGCGTCTGGAGATTCCCAGACCTTGACCCGCCTGATCGTTACGGGCGAAAGCCGTGATTTCATCTCTTTGAAAAAATGCGCGGCGAGGTTCTCCGAGGTCGGATTGATCACATCGAACGGGGCGGTTTCATTGAGGTTCCGGTGATCGAACGTGTCGACGATTTCCTTGAAATGGCGCTTCAGGACGCAAAAATCGATCGACATGCCGACTTCATCCAGCGTCTCCGTTTCAACGGCCACGGCAACAAGAAAGCGGTGCCCGTGCAGATTCTCGCATTTTCCCCGATATCCGCGTAAAAAATGGGCCGCATCGAAATGCATTTTCACCTGAGCTCGATACATTCAAAACTCCTCGCATTAAGATATAATAATTATTATATTACGCATGAAACATCTTCCGCCCGGAGAGCCTCTCCGACGAGAAACAGCGATCCGGTCATGCAGATAACACCGTCTTCGCCGATCATGCTTCGCGCAAGGCCCAGGGCGCTCTCGGCCGATTCAGCCGTCAGGCACTCCCCCCCCAGCCGTTGGACCGTTTCTTGAATTACAGCCGGATCTGAGGCCCGGGCGTGTCCGGAACGCGTTGCGATGAAGCATCGGGTGCCGGGAAGCAGTTCCTCGACGATTCCCTGAATATCCTTGTCGCAGGAAGTGGCGAGGATGATGATCCATTCGGACCCTTCGAAATGCCGGTGCAGGGTCTGTCGAAGGCAGGCGGCCGATGACCGGTTGTGAGCGCCATCCAGCACCAGGACCGGATGCCCGGGAATGACCTGGAATCTCCCCGGCCAGGCAACGGCCGAAAGGCCGGTGTGCCGTGCCTCCGCCGGGACGGTGATGCCGTGTGTACCCAGCGCTTCGATGGCTGCGAGAGCCACGGCGGCATTTTCCAGCTGATGATCGCCGAGAAGGGAAATGCGGAATGGTTCCGGTTCCGAATCCGCCGCGTTGTCGGAAAGAGCTTTGCAGGAAAAGCTCTGCCCGGTCAGATCGGCGGCGACGTTTCCGATGGTTCCATGAACGCGGGTCAGCCGCATGCCGGCAGAGCGTTCTTCGCAGACTCTCCGGAATACCTCGATCACCTCGGGGTTTTGAGGTGCCGAAACGAGAAACCCGTGTTCCTTGACGATTCCCGCCTTCTGGCCGGCGATTTCGGCGAGCGTGTTTCCCAGGACAGCCGTATGGTCGAGGCTGATCGAGGTGATCACCGAAACGAGCGGAACGACCACGTTCGTCGCGTCATGCGTGCCGCCCATTCCCGCCTCGATGACGGCCACATCCACGCCGCTTCGCGCGAAAAAGGCGAATGCCATTGCCGTAAGCGCCTCGAAATGGCTGGGGGGCGGGCCGGGCAATCTGGAAATGGCCTGTTGCAGCTCGTCGGTCATCCCGGCGAATTCCTGCCGGGAAATCATCGTCCGGTCGATCCTGATGCGTTCTCGAAGCGAATAAAAATGGGGTGAGGTATACCACCCTGTCTTCCGGCCGGACGCGGTGAGAATCGAAGCGATCATCGCCGTCGTCGAGCCTTTTCCTTTGGTGCCGGCGATATGAATAACCGGAAAGCGCCGCTCCGGGCGGCCCAGGAGTTCCAGAAGGGAATGCATCCGTTCAAGCGTGAACCCGGCCGTTGCCGCATCAGGTCTTCGCTGCGTCTCGAAGTTGAAAAGCGTGTCGAGATACCTGATGGCGCTCTCATACGCGTCAGGGCAGGCGAGGTTTCCGGCCGTCATCCGCACGTCGCGTTCCGTGGGTGAAAGCGAGGCCAGAATCGACTTCAGCGGCAGGCGCAGCACGGGATGGACGAGATCGGGCGCAAGCTCCGCCAGCGGAACCAGGACAAAAGCGCGTTCTGCCATCCGGGGATGCGGGATCGTGAGCTCGGGAGTCTGCAGAATCAGAGCGTCGTACAGGAGCAGATCGATATCGATGATGCGGGGGCCCCAGCGCAGCGTGCGGACCCGGCCCAGCGACGCCTCGATGCCGAGCATCGCAAGCAGCAGATCCGGGGCCGTCAGGTTCGTGGTGCCGGTGCAGACGGCATTCAAAAACGCCGGTTGATCGACGAGGCCGACGGGGGCCGTTTCATAAAGCGAAGAGACACGGAGGTCCGTGACGTGGGCCTGTAAGAGATCCAGCGCATGCTGAAGGTTCTCCTCCCGGTGCCCCAGATTGGAACCGAGTCCCAGAAAGATGGTGTGCATGGATCAGCCTCGCCGGATGGCATCCGTCATCCGGGTCACCTGGACCATCTCCTCCACGTCATGAACCCGGACGAGGTTGGCTCCGCCTGCAATGCCGAGAGCCAGGCTTGCGGCGGTTCCCCAGATGCGTTCCCGGGGCTGCCGGTCCAGGACCTCTCCGATGAAGGATTTACGGGATATGCCGAGCAGGATCGGATACCCCAGACTTTTCAGTTCGGCCAGACGCCGCATGACATGCAGGTTCTGACCGGGAGTTTTCGCGAACCCGATGCCGGGATCAACGAGAATGCGCCCGGCCGGAATGCGGGCCGCCAGTGCCAGGTCGATGCTTTCGCGCAGATCGCGGCAGATGTCGGCCATCAGGTCCTCATATGCCGCATCGTGATAATGACCGCCGATACATCGGTCGGAAGCGACGGTTCCGGAGGATTCGCGGTTGTGCATCAGCACGACAGCGGCATCAGCACGGGCGATGACCGCTCCGAGGCCGGGATCCTTTTTCAGGCCCCAGACGTCATTGATCATGACGGCTCCCTCTGACAACGCCGCTTCTGCGACCTCCGCCCTGGAGGTGTCGACGGAAACGGGAAGCGGCGTTTCCTGTCGCAGCTGCCTGATGGCCGGAATCACACGCTTCAGCTCCTCCGCGATGGAAACAGGGGCGCTGCCGGGACGGGTCGACTCCCCCCCGATGTCCAGCAGATCGGCGCCGGTTTCAGCGAATCTCCGGCCCTGCGCCGCGATCTTTTCGAGGTCATTCGAAAGGCCGTCTCCCGAGAACGAATCGGGTGTGACGTTGATGATTCCCATTACGTAGGTGCGCGCGGCCCAGTCGAAAACGTGATTTCCGACGTTCATGGAGGGCAGCTCCGGCGTCTGACCACAGGCCAGCAGGCGGATCAGCTCGTCGGCGACGGCCTGAAGCGTTTTCAACGGCTGAACGCGAAGCTTTCCGATCAGTGCCTCGAACTGGGCGCGGGTTCCCATCACCAGCGCTTTGGTGGGTGTCCGGTCCTGAAGACGGTAGATCATGTTGGAAATGACGGCTTCTCCGCCCCGGGAAAGCATTTCCTGCTTGAGGATATTCGCGGCGGCGCAGGTGATCCCTTCGAGTCGGATAACCAGAAACTGTCCCTTCGGCTTCATGATTTCGAGGCCGGCAGCTTCGGGTCCGATGGATTTCATCTCATGGATGAGGAGTTCCTCAGAGTCAACGGCAAGGATTCTTCCATTCATTCGCGCAGCCCCTGTTCCTCTGGATCGGTGCCACGTTCGAGCAGGTGCCCGACTCGCGCGGCCACGCGGTCTGCGATGTTCGCTCTTCCGGTGACAGGGCCTTCTGCGTGGTTTCTGTCGACAAGCCAGGCCAGGTGCTCGCGCCCTTCGAACATCTCGAGGTCATTTGCGACGACCAGATCGGACATGGTCCGGTTGAGCTGCTTCTGAGCGATCTCCAGAAGCCGTGCTTCCGTCTGTCCGACGGTCAGCTTGAACGAGACGAGGACAAGGCGGGGATTGGCCGCCCAGCTTCTGAGGTGATCCAGGAGCTTGATCGTCGGCACCAGAAGCGGCAGCCAGGGCTTGTCCGACGGGAGCTTGCCGGGAAGAGGCGGGGCCTCCTCCGCCAGCCTGGCCAGGCGGCGCTCGATATCCGCCTCGTCGACGGCGCCGGCGATGTACAGAAGCAGATCGCGCGCGGTCAGCGGGCGGACCGGACGGTAATCGGAAACGGCCATCGCGTGAACCACCGCCACCACGGAAGGATCGGCGCAGGCCGCTTTCAATGCGGTCTCGACCGAGGCGACGGTATCGACCGGCCGTTCGACGCAGGCGGCGCGGGGCCGTTCGCTGCCCGGTCCGTGAATCCAGAGCACGTCAAAACCTCTTTCCGCGAAGGCGTCGACCAGGGCGGCACCCATCCTGCCGGTCGAACTGTTGGTGATGGAGCGGACCCGGTCGAGGGGCTCCCTGGTTCCGCCGGCGGTTACGATGATTTTAGCCGGCATGACCGCCATCCAGGGCGTTGACGAGCTCGTCGACGATGATCTTGGGTTCCACCATGCGGCCCATTCCTTCCGTATCACAGGCAAGGGAACCCGTGACCGGACCGACAAGATTCACGCCGCGACTTTTCAAGACTTCAATGTTCGCGCAGGTTGCCGGGTTGTCCCACATCCCGTCATTCATCGCGGGGCAGGCGATCACGGGAGCACGTGAGGCCAGGACGGTTGCGGAAGCCAGATCATCAGCCAGCCCGTGCGCCATTTTCGCGAGAAAATTGGCGGTTGCCGGACACACGAGCACGATATCGCCCCATCTGGCGAAGGTGATGTGCTCGAGCGGGTCGAGCGGGCGCCTGTCTCCGAACATATCGAGACCGACCGCGTTTCCCGAAAGAGTCTGAAAGGTCAGCGGACCGACGAACGACGTTGCGGCAGCGGTCATGACGACCCGGACCTCTTTTCCGGCTTTCCGGAGGCGTCGCACGACATCGGCGCATTTATAGGCCGCAATGCCTCCCGTCACGATCACCAGGACACGGCCCGCGCTTCCCGGGCGGCTCATGAAGGTTTTCCCCCGGTCCGCTGGTTCTTCTCATCCACGAAGACGACGGCTGGTTCATACTTCGCAGCCTCTTCGGGAGACAGAAGCGCGTATGCAAGGATGATGACCTTGTCGCCCGGCAGCGCCAGGCGGGCGGCCGGGCCGTTCAGACACACGACTCCCGAGCCGGCCCTGCCCTTGATGACATAGGTGGTGAGCCGCACGCCATTGTTGACGTTCAGAACGTCGACCTGCTCGTGTTCGAGGAGACCGGCGGCTTTCATGAGATGTTCATCGATCGTGATACTGCCCACGTAGTCGAGACAGGCTTCCGTTACCGTTGCCCGATGAATTTTTCCCTTCAGCATTGTCAGCAGCATTGATTCGTCCCTTCCGGAATTCGCACCAGCAGATTATCGATCAGCCGCGCTTTTCCAAACCGGGCCGCGACCAGGAGCAGAGTATCACCGGATAACCGGTGGGGCTTGAGGAGGGTGTCGCTCGAGACCGCTTCGGCGTAATCGAGGCCGGCGCCCTTCATCGCGCTGATGCGCTGTTTCATGAACTCCGTGATGGCGTCAGGGCTTCTTTCACCCGCTTCGATCCTGGTTCCGGCTTCTCTCAGAATCGCATTCAGCTGGGGAGCCGTCTTGCGTTCTTCGGGCGTGAGATACGCATTTCTCGAGCTCATCGCCAGCCCGTCCTGCTCACGGACGATCGGGCATCCGATGATCTCGGCGTCGATGAAAAGATCAGCCGCCATGCGCCTGATCACGCGCAGTTGCTGCGCATCCTTTTCCCCGAAATAGGCTCGGTCGGGCCTGATCAGGTTCAGCAGCTTCAGAACAATGGTGGCCACGCCCGTGAAATGCCCCGGGCGGGCCCGGCTGCACAGACCTTCGGTAAGGCACCCGTTCACGGTGACGCGTGTCATCTCGCCGGCCGGATACATGGAGGCATTATCTGGAAAGAAGACGATGTCACAGCCGGCTGAGGCCAGTTTTGCGATGTCTCCTTCCAGGTCGCGCGGATAATTCGCGAGATCTTCCGTGGGGCCGAACTGCGTGGGATTGACATAGATGGATGCCACGACGGTAGAACATTCGGAACGGGCTTTCTCGATCAGGGAAACATGCCCGGCATGGAGAGCCCCCATGGTGGGAATCAGCCCCACCGGACCGTTCGCGCGCCGTCCGGCCAGTGCCGCCTTCAGCTCGGGAACGGTTTTCGCTCTGATCGGGAGGGGCGCCGGTTCGGCCGGAATTGTCCCTGCGATGGCTCCGAACACGTTCTTCGCGGCGGGAAAAACCCGCTGCCGAACCGATTCCGCATACTGCTGAACGGCGCAGACGATCGAACGGTGCAGCTCGGCAAAACGGCGCACGAATTTCAGCGGAGGCGTTCCCGGCTCGTTCAGACCCAGGATATCGTGGATCACCAGGATCTGGCCGTCCGTCTGGCGGCCGGCGCCGATGCCGATCGTCGGCGTTTTGACCGAGCGGGTGATTTCCGTCGCCAGCGCTTCCGGCACGCATTCGAGAACGAGGGCCGAGACGCCGAGTTCATCGAGGATCCGGGCATCTTCCCGGAGCTCATTCGCCTCGCCGGGCGTAGATCCGATAACGCGATAACTTCCCGTCTGCAGAATCCTCTGAGGGCTCAGGCCGATATGCCCCACGACGGGGATGCCGTTCTCGATCAGTGCGCGCACATGGTCGGCGATGCGCTTTCCCCCCTCGCATTTTACCGCCTGGGCTCCGGCCATGAGCAGCCTGCCTGCATTGCGGACCGAATCGACGATGCGGACGCCATAACTCAGAAACGGCATGTCGGCGACGATCGGGGCTTTCGGCCGGGCATTGGCAACGGCTTTCACATGATGCATCATCTCGCCGAGGCGAACCCTGGTGGTATTCTCGTATCCCATCATGACCATGCCAAGCGAATCGCCGACCAGGATCATATCCGTGCCGGCCTCGTCGATCGCCCGCGTCATCGGAAAATCATATGCCGTGATCGCTACGATCGGCTGACCGGAACGTTTCATTTCGAACCAGTTATGAAGGTCGAACATGCTTTCCCCGCCTTTCGTCGGAAGTCGTCATCTGCCCGTTGCCCGGCTCATCGACCGCCAGGTTCATCAGGGCTTCATATAATGCCGCTGCTTTGGAGTTTTCCTCCCGCAAAGCCGCGAGGTGCAGAGCGGTCGTCTGTCGGTCGCCACGGGCCCATGGGCCGGTGCCGGATATCGCCCCGGCTGCCGTGTGCATCGTCAGAGTTCGTCTCGCCAGAGGTGCCAGCAGATATCGTGCTTCAGAAACGGCGATTCCGAGCCCTTTCGATAACTCCAGGGCAGCGGTGGAGAACACCTGGGCGAGGCCGGCGCATGCCAGCACGGCGGATGCATGATAAAGCGGCCGGGCTCCATTTACCAGTGGAAAACACGGATTTCCTGCCTTGCGCAGCCAGGCGGACAGGATGCGCTTCCACCTGTGGTCCGGGCATGCCACGCCGCATGGAGAGCCTTCGAGCGGATTCGGCCCGTCGGCATTCCAGCTCAGCGTCATCAGCGGGTGGACGCATGCAGCAATCCCTCCGGCGCGGGTTGCCGGCGCGAGGTGGTCCAGGCCGAGGCAGCCGCTGGCATGGATGATGACCCGTCCCGACAGGTCGAACCGGGCCAGCTGCCCGGCGAGATCCGCCAGCGCGTCGTCGCTCACGGCAAGCACGAGAAGCCGGCTTCTTTCGACCAGGTTCCCCGGCTCGGATGCGTGGAAAACGGTGTTTACGGCGGCGATCCGGCGCGCGGCATCACTGTTTCGGCCCCAGATGCCGGAAACCGGCGTGCCTTTCGCGAGCAGATATGGAACGAGAGCGGTGGCGAGATTGCCGCTGCCGAGGATTCCGACAGGGGTATTCACTGTGCAGGCCTTTCGGAATCCATGGACAGCCTGTGAAGCAGGCTGATTCCATCGAGAGTCAGAAAAGGTTCAACCGCATCGATCCAGGGGCAGAAGGGAGCGATGACCCCGGCCAGACCCCCGGTTGCGATCACCCGGGGCTTTGCCAGACCGAGCTCGCTTTTCAGACCGGCTACCAGATGGGAAACGGCGCCCAGGTGTCCGTGAAAAAGGCCGGACTGCATCGCCGTGACGGTGTTTCTGCCGAGAAGCGTCGCCGGAGGAGCGACGTGAATGAACGGCAGTTGCGCGGCCTTCGAGGCCAGGGCCTGAGCGCTTGTATTCAGACCCGGCATGATGGTTCCGCCAATGAACCCGCCGGAATCGGTGACGACGCTGATCGTTGTCGCGGAGCCGAAATCGATGATGATGAGCGGTCCGCCAAACTTTGTGAATCCCGCGACGGCGTTTGCGAAACGGTCGGCTCCCAGCTCTTTCGGAACATCGACGTTCACCTGAATGGGCGCAGAAAGGCCCGTGTGGATAACGAAGGGCTTCTGGTGAAGAAAATCCTCGACAAAGCGCATTGCATAAGAAGTCTGCTCGGGGACTACGGAACAGATCGCCGCTCCGTTCAGATGCGAAAGCGTCAGCCCGTGCTTTTCCATCATCTGTAGGAAAAACAGACCGATTTCATCGGATGTTTTGAGGGGAAACGAGGCCATTCGGAACTGGTTGCGGGTGCTCCCGCCGATCACGATTCCGAAAACGATATCCGTGTTGCCGATATCCATGGCAAGAAGCATTCGGGAAGGCTCCTCCCCTTTGAATGCGCAATCTTATACCCGCATGAAAAAAAGTTCAATATCTTTATCAGAAGAGAATGTCAAATCGATAAAACTGAAGGTCGAATCAACATTGGAACCGGATTGCTGAGGTGTGCTGAAAGAAATGAAACAGATTGCCCCGTTCGCGCGTGACACATCGAAATACAACCTGGATGCCTTTTCCTGACCTTCGCCATTTCTTTGTATCGTTTCAAACCGTATTCGGACGAAAAATGAGAGAATAGTTCTTTGTTCATAACTATTTATCAATGATATTATGAATAAATATCATTGATAAAATACATGCTGCAGAAGTGCCATTTCCCGATTCGGCATCTTTCTGCATCTCCTGTGTCGCTGATCCGACAAACGAATCCAGGAAAATATCACGGCGTGGAGCCAGCCGGGGGTTCGTCCCCGATGAGGATGAAGGGAGCCCAGTAGAACGGATGGGAAAAGGCGGGCGAGATCAACATCGATTTTCTGGCTTCCGTGAGGGATTCGAGAAAATGGCCGGTCTGCCTGAGATGGGAGTAGAAAGAACGCATGAAATCGACGGTCGCGGCGTCGCTGATGCTCCAAAGCGTCAGCAGCAGACGGTCTGCGCCGGCGTAGAAAAAGGCCCGGGCAAAGCATGAAAGCGCTTCGAGATTCGGAAGCGCGACATCGACGATACCGGTGTTGCACGCGGAGAGCACGATCAGCCGCGCGTTCAGCTTCAGACCGAAGATTTCGCTCATATTCAGAAGCCCGTCTTCGGGTGCGTCGCCGAAGGTTGAAAGGGCGAGACACGGTTCTGAAAGACCTTGTATTTCGCCAGGTATTATTCCATGAACGGCGAAGTGCAGGATCGGAACGCGCGCAAGAGTTCCGTCGGCGGAAGCCTGTTTGATGAAACTTTCGCATGCTTCACTGCCCAGACGGGCATTCGGCGCGGCCGGGTCGCCGTAAAATATGGTTGATACTATTTCAACTTCTTTCCGGGTTCCCGGAAGCGGCGCCAGCCGGATTTTATCGACGAATGCCGCCGATGAGCCGGTCTGTTCCGGCGAGTAGACCGGATCACCGAAGAGAAGAACCGGTTCGGAGGCATTCTGAAGCGAAGCGCGGGAAGCGGCACCGCGGCGAATTTCCTTCAGGAGGGCGGTGGACGGGATCGAAGAGATCGGAACCTTTTTGAAAAGATACCCGAGACTTCGGAACTCTTTTCCTGTATCGGAGAGAAGAAGGGCTTCAAAGGGAATATTCGCCAGAAACGCGGAAGGCACGATGATCAGTCTTGAACAGCTTCCGATCTCGGCTTCACTCAGGAACGGCAGCAGAATCTCGCGGCTGAGGGCGGTCGAGGCGGCCTTGAAGGTTGCGACATCAGCCAGGGATCTGAGAGCTTTTCTGAACTCCCGGATCTTCAGCCGCAGCGAATCCGAGCCGATTTCATGCGACACGAACCGCTCACTGCCGCTGCCGATGACCACCGCGTGCAGGTAGTCGTCGCCTTCCCAGAATTCCAGAAGCAGTTCGTTTTCCCGGAGAATTTCCCGCCGGACGGTTTCGGCGGTGAGCTTCTCCGGCTTGATCAGGCCCGCGCAGGATGGATACTCTTTCAAGATCTTCTCCTGGAGGGTCTGCTGCACCTGCAATTGTTGCCCATACCTGCCTTCGAGTCCGCGAAGCAGCTCCTGATTCCGTCCGGCGCGCGGTTTCCGCAGTTCCTGACGAATCCGTTGCCCGGTTTCCTGGATGCCCGCATTCAACTCGCGCATATCCTGCTGTATATCATCAGGTATTCCATTTACCCGCGCTGCCGAGGCCCGGCTCATCTGTTCGATGAATCGCCGGGACCTGCACGATTCCATGATCTCGAATGCCTTTCCTTCGAACCGGCGGGCCTGGGCGGGGAACTGTCGGGCAAGCTTCGCGAGTGATGCCAGAAAGCCCGTCACTGGGACC
This sequence comes from uncultured bacterium, assembly GCA_964597625.1. Taxonomy (GTDB): domain Bacteria; phylum Muiribacteriota; class Ozemobacteria; order Ozemobacterales; family Ozemobacteraceae; genus MWAR01. The sequence continues at coordinate 7,012 of CAZQYQ010000026.1, read as the reverse complement.
GTCTGGCGCACGCGATGGATCAGCGAATACTGTTCCGACGTGTTGCCGGACGCGTTTGTCTCTTCAAGGAAAATGGCCTGAAGATGCTTTTTGATTCCTTCGAGATACCTGCCCTGGCGATCGTCGAGCCGAGCGAGGGTTTCCAGACAGCCGATATAATTCAGATCGGTTTTCCCGACGGAGTTTTCAAAAATCGATGCCCCCCGTTCCAGATTTTTTTGCGCGATCCCGTCGTTGCCGGTTTCCATCTGGAAGATGCCGAGATTGGTGAGCGTGATCGCGAGGTCGGGGTGATCCGGGCCGATGGTTTTTTCCTGGATATCCCGGGCTTGTTCCAGAAGCCGGATCGCATCGGAATTTCTGCCCTGGCGCTGCATGACGACGGAAAGCTGGTTCAGGCCATTCGCGACATTCGGATGTCCCGCTCCGAGCGAGGCCGATGCGATTTCGATGCCCTCGGAAAGCGCCTGTTCGGCTTTATCCGCCTGATCGAGCCTGGCGTAACAGGAGCCGAGATTGCAGAGAGCCGTGCCTCGGTCGGGGCAGGTCGCTCCGAGTTTCCGTTCGAGAATTGCGCAGCCCCGCTCCTGCAGATCGATGCCGGAAGCGGTTCTGCCGAGATCGAAAAGAAACCCGCCCAGGCGGCACAGGAGCAGGGCCGTCGCCGGGTGATCGTTCCCGAGAGCGTCACTCCGAATCTGCAGGGCGCTTTGAAGCAGAGATTCCGCTTCGGAAAATCGAGACAGCGATTCATACAGCGAAGCCAGGTTGCCCTTGAGGGTCGCGACGTCGGGGTGATTTTCGCCCAGGCATCGTTGTTTCGTTTCGAGGGCCTTCTTGAAAGCCGTTTCGGCTTCCCTGTATCTGCCGTTCATTTCCAACGCCGCGGCGAGGCTGGACAGACTCGACGCCGTTTCGGCGGCATCTTCCCCATGCAGCTGCTTCCGCATCTCATACGCTTTGCGGCAGAATTCTTCGGCGTCCGTATATCTGCCGATTTTCCGATACAGCTCGCCGAGATTGTTGATAATGGTTGCTCGTGTATCGGCGTTTTTCGCCGGCTGGCGTTCGAGAGTCGCCAGCGCTGTCGTGAAAACGCCCTCTGCCTCGGCATTTCTGTTCAAGGCCACGAGGACCGTGGCAAGGTTGTTCATCGTGATCTGCGTCATCCGGTGGCCGGAGCCCAGGCTTTTTTCGCGGATCCTCAGCGCTTCTCTGCAATCCCGTTCGGCGTTCGCAAGCTCATTGAGCTGCAGCTCGATATCGGCGAGATTATTCAGCACGGCGGCGATATCGGGATCATCCGCCGCGAGCGCCTCCTTGCGGATGTTCAGGCATGTTTGATACAGGCCTTTTGCTTTTTGGAACAGGCCCCGGGCCTGGGCAAAACTTCCGAGCATGAAATCAATCGAGGCGATCTCGAGCTGAACGGCATCCGAAGCGAGCGAAAAAATACCGACAGCCCGTTCCAGAGCCGATTCCGCGTCCGGCATGCTTCCGCCGCACAGGCGGTTCATGGCGAGAGATTTGAGGGAAAAGGCCAGTTCGATGCTGCCACTGCCGAGATGGGTTTCCTGAAGAGCGATCGCACGTCTGTAAGCCGGCTCCGCCTCCACGTAATTCTCACACGAGTCGAGACAGTCGGCAAGATTCAGCAGCGGCTCTGCGAGCCTGATGGAGCCGGAGCCTGCGGCGAGTTCCTCGAGTTCAATAATCCTGCGTATATGAGATGCGGCGGCATCGAACCGGCCCGCGCGTCTGCATACGAGGGAAAGGGCGTTGAGGGAGCCGGCAAGCAGCGGACTTTTCCTGCCGAGCAGCGTTTCGCGAATGTTCACCGCCCGCTGGACAAGCGCCTCGGCTTCAGGAATTCTCCCGGTCGAGCTGAGGATGTTTCCCAGCGCTTCGAGCGCGACGGCGGTCTGCGCGTGGCCACCCGGATATGCACGGTCAAGAAGAGAGACGGTTTTCCGGAAGAGTGGTTCGGCATCGGCGGTGTTGCCCGTGCTCTGGAGCGTCTGCGCGAGCCCGCAGATGGCGATGGCCAGCGGAAGCGTTTCCGTGGCCTGAAACCGTTCCCGGGTTTGAATGGCCTTTCTGAACAGCGCTTCGGCCTGTGAGGCGTTCCCCGCCCTGAGCTCGATAAACGCCGCAGACGCGCGTGTTTCAGCGGTTTTTTCATGCTCGGGGCCGAATGCCTTTTCGGCGGCCGAGACGGCCCCGCTTCCGAGCTCCGCGGCCTGCGTCGCATGGCCTTTCTGCAGAAGTTCAAACGCTTTGCCGATCAGCACCTCGTGCGGCTGCTGCTCCTGGGGGAAGAGAGCCGACGGCCATGACAACAGGAAAATTGTAATTATATAACATAAGTTGTATTTCATGGAATGAAACCTCTCGATTCCGGCGTTCATCTCTATTCTGTCGTATCAAACCCGTGCCGCACACGAAGCTCCAATGCCCGACAGCGCCTGAATGGCGCCGGCTGGAGAATCAGTCGATCGGGGTGAATCGGGGCTGGCGGCCGGCCGGACCCTGCACGATGATGGCCATGTGGCGATATTCGCGACGCCGGCCGTTTTCGTTTTCATAATCGTGCCAGCGGTTCTGAAACTCTGCTTTGGAGAGGTATCCGGTCGTGCCGAGGGTCGATGGATCCTCGATGAACAGCGTGGTGTCGTTGTACCCGACCAGAATGCTGTAGTGCCCGTCCTCCCATTCCGCGGAGTAGTCCTTGCCCGAGGGCTCGTCATTCCAGGCCTGGTAATCGATCACGACCGCCCGGCCCTCGCGCAGATACTGCTCAAGCCGGTCGATGGTCAGACCTTCTTCGAGGGTGGCTTCCAGACCAAGCTGCTTGAGACCTTTCACGATGGCGAGCGGATGCGTGCCGTTTTCCTGTGAAGTGCCGAGCTCGCCGGCGAAGGTTTCCTGATAGCCCCAATGGTCGAAATACTGGGCCACCGCCTGAAAAACAGCCGCACCACAGGAATAGCTGTTCATCTGGATGGTATCCGGCATGCCGCGCACCCAGAAGGTCGGCTTCAGATCCGGACGCGTATCAGCGGTGCGGGCCGGCGCGGAAATGGCTGCGCCGGCGGAAAAGACACAGAAGGTCAGAGAGAGAACCAGCGCAGACCGTCGGAATTGCAGCATGGGCACTCCTGGCGAGAAGGTGATCGTTCGATCCCGATTCCATATAACCACTTCGGGGATTGATTTCACAAGCCTTGCAGCGGAAGGAAACGGCGAGAGGTGAAGGGTTAACAAAACGGTGCAATCAGCCGACACGTAGTTGCTGAACATGGTGAAAAAGAGCTTTAATGTCCAGGGATCCCGGCCGGCTGCGGTACTCCGTTGTACCGCGGTTGCCGCTTCTGTCTTGCTGCTGATCGCCGGGGGAGGGTGTCGCCGCCAGGGTGATGCCGGGCCCCGATATTACGATCGGGAACGCGCCGGCATCAGAGAAACGGCGGGGCAGCGGCTTGAATACGGCAGGACGGGGCCTCCTGACCGATATCCATGGCGGGGAAAGAGTGATCCTGGCCAGGGGAAATATGATCCCGGCCTTGAACGGCTTACTGAGCGCATCGTTGAACTTGAAACACGATTGAAACAGGAAAGTGACGAACATTATCTGGTGATACATGGCCGGCGCAAACAACCCTGATCGCGAATTTAGGGCATTCCTGGCAGGCATCGGAGCCCCTGAGGCTTTCGAGGAAGCTCCGCACGTCGCGGAACGGCACGATGATGGCGGAACACCGGCGGATGAAGGCGAATCCTATGGTTCGTATCTGCATGGAGCCGCTGAGGAAGACGGTCCGGATCCCGATGAAACGGGCAGGTCTTCAGACGAAGCCATCTCCGCGATGAGTGATGAGCCTGCCCCGGTTTGCAAAAGAGGTCCCGGAGCCGGGAGGCATGAGATGGCCTGGCCGGCGCTTCTTGTCCTGTTTCTTGCCCTGGCGTGGCTGCCGCAGGGGCCTGATCTTGCCGGATCAGCAATGGCCGGTGAAAAGGCCGGGGCGAAAACTTCCGCTGCGGCAAAGGCTTCTGCCAAAGCCGGGGAACAGCCTGCCGTGGCTGCCGAAACCGTCGCCTCTCCACCCGCTGAACCAGCCGGCACGGCCGTCGCCCCGGATGCGGTGCCCGCAGGCGAAGGAGAGGCCGCTGTTCCCGCGGGCGAAGGGGAACCGCCCGCCGAGGGCGAAGAGGTGCCGCCGCCTCCCGGAAATCCGGAAGAGATTGAACAGCAGGCCGAAGGGTTGCTGAGCGGGAAGAAATTCGACGCGGCCGCCGACCTGGTGCGTGAAAACGAGGGACTGCTGGCCTCTTCTCCGAGACTGCTGGAAATTCTTCTGGAAGCTGGAATTCAGACGTCCAGCCCGAACTGGCTCGATCTCGGGAACAAAGCTCAGGAGCTTGTAGATCAGAACCCCGACAGTCCTGTCGGGAATCTGGCGCTTGGAATGTCCTGGGCAAATCGCAAAAAAGCCGATCTGGCCAAGGCTCTCGAGTATCTGGCCAAGGCAAAATCCTCGAAAAAAGCGCTTGCCATGGCTGGTTCGACATACTGGACCGTCTGGGCGAAGAAAAACTGGCCCATGATGGCGGGTGTGCTCGCCCTGCTGATGGTTGGCGGCTTCAAGATCGTTCAGAAACGGAAGCAGAGCCGGCAGGCCGCCGCCGAACTTGAGAAAGCACTTGCTGAAGCTCAGCCGGTCGCATCGGGAGACGGTGCCGCCGTCGTCGTCCAGAGTGAAACGGCTGAAAAGCCCGGACAGGATGCTGCAAAGCCGGCTGTTCCGGAAAAGCCGGCTGTTCCGGCAAAACCGGCTCAACCGGAGGGGGAAAAAGCTCCGGAACCGGCTGCGGCGAAGCCCGCCGCGAAAACGGTCGCCAAGCCCGGGATCAGGCCCGGCACAAAACTGCCGCCCAAGCCCGGGATGAAGCCTGGCGTGCCCGCGCACAAACCAGTCCAGAAATCCGCGGTGCCTGCGCCGAACCCGGTTCCAGCGGCTTCGGAACCGGAAGAGCCGGCTCAACAGGATCGAGCGCCTCTCGCTCCGAAACCGCCCGCCAGACCTGCTGTGGCGGCACTGGAGGAAACGCCGGATCTTTCCGGAATCGATCTTGTTACGGCTCATCTTCAGACCGCCGGTATGCCGGCACAACGGCCGCCGCATCTGCCGGGGCGCGAGGTTGAAACCGTGTGGCAGAACCTCGTTCGTCAGGCATCGGCGCGGCCGCTGCCGCTCGATGTGCGTGAGCCTGCGCCTCCTCCGCCACCCCCGCCGGTCATCGATCCTGCGACGGCCGGGGAAGTGACGCTCGATCTTTCCGAAAAGGCGGCAGCCTCGGAGCTGGTCACGAAGCTTCGCATGCTTGCCATTTCCGATGGCGAACTGCGCACGCTGCTTCAATTGCGCAACCCGGAGCATCTTCCGGCGCTCGTGGAATACATCACGATGAAACCCGATCCGGTCAGACTGGCTTTTCTGGCCCGTGAAATGGGAAATTTCCACGATCCGGCCGTGTCTGACATTCTCTCGACCCTTTTGTATCACCCGGACCACCGGGTCGGTCTTTCGGCGATTCAGGGCCTCCAGATCAACGGCGGCGTCGAGTCGGTGCTTGCGATCTGTCCCTTCCTCGAATCCGACGTGCCGGTTCTCGTCGATGCGGCGCGGACGGCTCTCATGGATTACGGTCCGCAGCGCGTTCTGGAAGGGCTTGCCAGACTTCCGTCGCATCCGGACGAGCGTGCCCGTTCAGCCGGGGTCTTCGTTCTCTCCCGTATGAGAGGACCTGCGATCGCGCGGCTTCTTGTCGCCATGCTTGGAGACCGTTCCGCGGAAGTGCGTCAGAAAGCCATTCTTGCGATGGCAAACCAGAAAGACATCGCGTATCTCGCGACCCTTCGCGAGTATGTACGCCACGCCCCCGAAGAAGATCGCAAAATCACACGCAAGGCGATCGTGTTCCTCCAGACGCTCGAGAAAACGGCCGGCTGAGGGAGCCTCAGTTGCGTGGCCTGATGATGACCAGCGTCACGTCGTCGTTGTAGGCCCCGCTTCCGATGTGAGCCTCGATCCGCTCGAACAGGGGGCGCAACAGATCATCCTCGGGCGGGGCTTTCCGGTTGTTGCGCCAGATTTCCCCGGCCGTCTTCAACAGGCCGTCGTAGCTGAACATCTGTCTGTCGGGGTTCATCGCCTCGACCATTCCGTCGGAATACAGCAGCAGCCCCGCGTGGCGCAGATCGATGTCGAGACGCTTGAATACCGCTTTGACGCGCGTTCCAAGAGGCTGTGAGGGCATCTGCACCATTTCCGCCCGCCCGTCCTCCGTCAGAATGATCGGGTAACACTGTCCCGCATTGGCCGCCATCAGCCGGCTGGTCTGGATGTCCAGGATTCCCAGAAAGCAGCTCATCATTTTCGAGCGGTTCAGGAGGTTCAGCAGAAGCCGGTTCAGTCGGGCCAGGACCTCCTCCGGCTGATCGGGGTAGCGCGGGCAGAGAATCGTGAAGGCGGCCTTGGCCATGGCCGTCACCAGGGCCGCTGAAACGCCATGGCCTGAAACGTCGCCGAGAATGACGGCCGTGAGTCCGCGATGAAGCGGGATGAAGTCGAAGTAGTCGCCGCCGACGGCCTGGATCATGCGATTTCGGCCGTTCAGCGTGAACATTCCCAGCTCCATGCGGTTTTGAGGCAGCAGATCCACCTGGACCGTTCTCGCGAGCTCCATCTCGCGCAGCCGCTCCATCGCCTGATTGATTGCCGCGCACATCCGGCCAAGCTCATCCTGGCTTGTCACCGGCACCGGTTTGTCGAGCTCGCCCCGTTTCATGGCGGCCAGCCCGTTCGTTACGGCTGCGAGCGGGGTTAAAAGGCGGCGGCGCAGAGCGGTGAAAACGGCAAGCCCGAACAAGGCAAGCGCAATGACACTTCCCCAGACCCTTGTCGAGATCTCCGCGAATCTTCGCTCGAGATCGGCGATCGGAACCGTGCCG
>CAZQYQ010000025.1:0-26814 GCA_964597625.1 uncultured bacterium | reverse complement strand
TTCATGAATCAGCGGCGTCATCGGAAGGATTTCGCTGATCGGCTGTGAGAGCAGGATGCCCTGGGAACACATCATCACCCAGTCACCCACCGTGACCGGAACCGGATCGATATACCTGGGAACTGCCTGGGATGCATGTGTTGTTGCGGTGCCCGCTGCCGGCACGTCATCAATCCCTGTTGCAACGGCAAGGGTGGGAAGTCCTACCGGTTCGATTCTGTGAATTTTGCCGCCCGTGCTTGCAACGAGGCCCGTTCTTCCGAGCGTGCCGGCAAAAAGGCAGCCCTGATGCACCCATGCGACGGCGAGATGCACGTTTGAAGACGCTCCGCCAGGCACTGATACACGGGCCAGTTCGATTTCCTGCCAGGAGGCCTCGAGTATCTCCGAAAGCGGCGTGCTTTGAATGGCTCCGAGTGGGTGGACGGCGTCCGTCTGAACGACCGTCAGACGATCGGAGCCGGGAAGCAGTCGCCTTGCGCACCGGCCCAGGGAGTCGATGGCCAGGGCAGCAAGATCGAGACCGGCCGGACCGTCGCCATCGGCCAGAATGAGCAGTCCCAGGTCTTCCTCGAGGTGCCACCGCTCCTGGTTCGAGTCCCGGATCGTTCCCGCAGCCGACTGGTGCCATATCAACATTTAGATATATCCCCCAGAATATTTTATTTGCGAATGCACGCTCACGAATAAGTATACCTCACCCGAAATGGTGGATGCTCATCTCCGCGACCGTTGGAAAGTCCCGATGGGACACTGCACCAGGATGGCCCGGTGTTGGACCGATGCGGCGCGCTTATGCAAGGGATCTGTGGCGAAGAAAAAACCGGGCGCTGTATGGAACGCCCGGTTTTGTACAACATCCTGATCAGAAGGGAAGATCGCCGCCGGAACCGTCCGGATCGTTTCCGCTTCCACCGTCGCTGCTTCCGCCGCCGCCACAGCCGCCGTCATCATGCGTGTCATCTGGGCCGCCGTTTCCACCGGTGCTTCCGCCACCGCCACAGCCGCCGTCGTCGTTCGAGTCATCCGGGCAGCCGCTGTCAGGAGTCGTTGAATGAGTGGTATGATTCTTCAGAAGCATCGGGCCGCAGCCTTCATCCTGAGCTGCAAAAACGATGGTTCCAGAGGTCAGCATGCCGAACACAAGAGCGCCGAGAACCAGCCTGGACATGTTGTTCACAATTCACTCCTCCTGAGGTGTAGAGTTTTCGATGGCATGACAAAAGCAAATTGTATACCACATGCCAAAAGCGGATGAGGCACGGGGAACGCTTCTCCGATGCATGGATCCCTTGCCGGATTTTCAGCACAGGCGCTGCTGAATATTCATCTGATAATTTCTTTCTCCGGCGATTCCGGCGCATGTACAATGAAACAGCGATGACCTCTGGACAATGAATGGAGCGAACGGGCGATGAGCAGAATGGGGAAATGCCTGGAACTTCTGGTTCTGGTGCTGCCGCTTTTTCTGTTGTTTCTGCTTCAGCCGAATGCGCCTGCCGCAACGGATATGGCGCTGCATCTGCGCCTGTCGAACGATTATTCGCTGGTGCTCGCATCGATGACCGGAATGCCGGACTGGGACCCGCTCGTATGCGAGGGCAGGGGAGCGCTCACCTTCCGGTTTGTCGGGCAACTCCCGCTTCTCGCTGCCGCGTTTTTCCAGCTGATCGGATGTGAAACGGCAACAGCGCTGAAACTGGCCGTTCTTTCCTTCGCGATTGCAGGCTCGGCCGGAATGAGCCGCTGGCTGGGCGGGCTTGGACTGTCCTGGCCGCGCCGCCTGGCCGGCGGGCTGGTGTTCTTTTCCGGGCCGGCCCTGGCGCTGCATCTTTTTCACAACTTCTTCTTCCAGAATCTCTGCGCGGTTCTTCTTTTTCCATGTGTATTGGCCGGTATATCAAGCGGGTGGGTTTCCGCGGCCATCGGAATCGGCCTGATGGGCTGGACGCATCTTCAGATGACGTTTGTCTGTACCTGCCTTCTTGGCGGAATCGCACTCATACAGCGTGTGACGATGCATTCCTGGAAGCCGGTTCTTCGAACCGTTGCCGCTGCCGTGGTCGGTGGAATGCTTGCGGCGCCCTTCTGGCTGCCTGCCGTGCTGACGATCCCGTCGGTCCATGTCGAAGCAAAATCGGCCGTACGGCCAGGGATCGAATCGCTTTTTCTGGATGACGTCTTTCAACAGGGGCGGGAGGGTGAAATCGGCCGCATATCCGGTCTGATGCCTCTTCTGGATGCGATCAAGTCGGGGGGCGGTCACATTCACGGGGAAGACGGCTCTGTCCTGTTCCGATTTCTCAGACCCTGGATGCTGCTTCTGACGCTGCTGTTTCTCCTTGCCGCCATTCTCGGCGCCATCCTGGTTCGCCGGCACGGAGCCTTCCCCGCTGGAGTCATGGGATTTCTCGCGGCTGCCGCGATGTTCAGATTCTCGATGCCGTTGTGGCAGGCCATCCCGGTGTTCGCAGGGATCCTCGAGTTTTCCTGGCGCCTTCTGCTGCCGATGCAGATTCTCCTGACTCCGCTGATAGCCGATGGCGGAATGGAGGGTGCCCGTGCTGCCGGGAAAAGCCTTCGCGGCTTTGCCTCACCGCTCATCATCGCGATGGTTTTTGGCGCTCCGCTGGCTATTTCGGCTGTTTTCACCGCTGTCAGCATCCCGCTGACGCGAGAAAAAATAGCTCTGTATATTAATGAAGCCTCAACGGTTGCGCCCATGTTTCTGCCTGTTCACGCCCCGCTCACCGCTTCACAATCGCCCATGGCCGGCGTGCCGTTCGCGCTTTCCATCCGACGGGGGGCGGGGCGGATAGAACCTGGAGATATCGACCTGACATCGAAGCGCTTTACCGCCGATATCTCGAGCGGTGGCGCGGAAATCGGAATCGCGACGCATTATGACCAGGACTGGCGTCTGAGCGACGCTTATGGAGAAGTAGCGATCACACCTGACTCCAGAGATGGCACCATGATCGTCGAACTTTCGGAAGGCCGGCATGAACTGCACCTGGAACGGCGGTTTCCACGTGGGCGGATTCCCGGTTGGATTCTCATGATTGGCGGAATGGTCGTGATCCTCCTGCGGAAATCGCCCTCTGTTTCACAGGATGAAAAGGGCGTATGACGGCGGAAAATGATGTATCATGTATGCCATGAGTTCAACTGAGGAAAAGCGGCGTCTAAACCTCGGATGCGGGCAGTATCCCGCCGATGATTGCATCAATGTCGATATTGATCCGGCATCGGCGGCCGATCTGCATTTTGATCTTTCCGTGTTTCCTTACCCACTTGAGACCGGCCGGTTCGAGCAGATATCGGCCTCGCATGTGCTGGAGCACCTTCCGGATGCGTTTGCGGCGATGCGTGAATGGTCGAGACTGCTGGCTCCCGGTGGACGGCTGAACATCCGGGTTCCGCACTGTTCGCGAGGCTTTACGCATCCGCAGCACAGGAGCGGCTTTGATATATCGTTTCCGCTTTATTTTGATCCCGGGTTTCCGGGCGGATACTCCGGTGTGGAGTTCAGGCTCGTATCCATGAATCTTACCTGGTTCGCGCAGCCGGAACTGAAAAAAGCCTGCCTGACGTCGTTCCAGTATGAGGCCGGCAGCTTTCTGGGCAGCGTGTTCGACGCCTGCGCCGCCGTTTCTCCGGCCGCCTGCTCGCGAATCTGGGCATACTGGGTCGGCGGATTTGATGAGATCTGTTTCGAGTTCGAAAAGCCCGCCGGTGCAACGGACAGGAAAGGATAAACATGGGAGCCCAGGGGATTTCGGTCATCATTCCGGCGTGCAACGAGGAAAAAGCCGTTGGAGCTGTTGTGAAGGCGGTCTTCGATGCTTTTTCAGGACAGGTGCAGGGGCCGCTCGAAGTCATTGTCGTTGATGACGGCTCCACCGATGGAACGGCTGCCGCGGTGCCGCCCGAAGCGATCCTTGTGCGCCACCCGAAAAACGCCGGCTATGGAAGATCTCTCCTGACCGGTATCGATCGCGCGAGTCATGACCTGATCGCCATCATCGATGCGGACGGGACATACGACCCGAAAGAATTTCGCGCGATGCTGCCGCTGACCGAGATGTACGACATGATCATCGGCGTTCGCCATATCGAGAAACAGACGGTGTTCGTGAAGGCGCTCCGGCTTCTGCTGCGGTCGATCATCATGTATTTCACGGGTCACAGGTCGCCCGACCCGAACAGCGGCATGCGCATCTTCAGACGCAGCATCGTCACCAGCGGGCGTGACCTTTTCAGCCTCAAATTCTCGTTTTCGACATCACTGACCGTGTATTCCTGCATGACGAACCGGTTCGTCGAGTATGTGCCGATCACCTACGGCGATCGAACCGGGATTTCAAAGGTCAGGCACGTGCGCGACTCGCTTCGAACCTTTTTTCTGATCCTCAGCATGGCGCTGATGCATCGGCCGGGCCACTGCATGCTCGCCCAGATGCTGCTGTTTCTTCTCGGCGGTGCCGTTCTGGCATGCATCGGCGTGATCGGGCCGGGGTTCTGGGGGATGGTCGCCGGTATGACCTGGATCATCGTTCATCTGACGGTCCTGGCGGCATTTCAGGCTTATATCATGAGCCGGTTATACGAGAGACTCCGTGTTGTCCCGTAAGATTATTCTCGTACAGCCCTCGATGGGCGTGTCGGGAGAGTTCGTCCGGCATCCGCCGCTGAGCCTGATTTATGTGGCTTCAGGCCTCGTCAGAGAGGGCTTCGAGGTCGAGATCATCGACCTTCGTGTCGCCCCCGACTCGAGTCCGGAAACCGTCGTCCGGGCTCTCGGTCCTGATGTCCTCTGGGTGGGCCTCACGGTCATGGGGGGTGCGCCTGTCGCAAATGCCCTTGCCGTGAGTCAGGCGGTCAAAGCGGCCGGAAGGTATCCCGTCGTGTGGGGCGGTTCTCTTGCAACGATAGCGCCCGACACCGTTCTTCAAAACCCCGCGATCGATTATGTGGTAAACGGCTCGGGCGTCTCTTCGGCGGTGATGCTGAGCCGCGCGTTATCCGCGAATCCATTCCCGGCGGCCGGGGATCTGGATCCCATTCCGGGGCTGTATTCCCGACATGACGGGAAGATCGTCGCCAGGAAGCCGTTTCGTGGGTTTGAACCGGTTCCGTTTCGCGAACTGCCGTATCACCTGATTGCGGATTATGGGGTGTATTCGCAGTTCGGAACCTCCCGGCAGGTGTTCCCGATTTACAGCGCTTTCGGCTGCCCGTATCGATGCGCATTCTGTATATCTCCATCTATGTATAAAGACTACAAGCCGAAATGGCTGCCGCTGCCGGCATCGGATGTGGTGGATCACATCGCATTTCTCAGAGACACGTATGGTGCCGGCCTGATCTACTTCTACGATGATGACTCCTTCGTGAACCCTGATCACATCAGGGGAGTGCTCGATGAACTGCGCCGGCGTGGAATCACGATTCCCATGAGCTTCCGCGGAGCCCGCATCAACGAGATCCTGCGCATGGATGACGAGTTTCTGGACGCGCTTGCCGACAGCGGTACGGAAATTCTGCATATCGGCCTGGAGTCCGGTTCACCGCGAATTCTCTCCCTGTATGAAAAAGGGGTCACGGTCGAGGATATCATTGCCGCAAACCGCCGTCTGGCGAAACATGGCGGGCTGATCGCCGCCTACAACTGGATCGTCGGAACTCCCGGCGAGACGGTCGAAGACATGGCGGCCACGAGGCGGCTCATTCTGCGCATTCTCGATGAGAATCCGCGTGCAATCATTTTCCAGCCGAACAAGTTTCATCCTCTGCCCGGGACTGCCATGGCTGCCGTTGCTGAGCGACACGGATACACCCCTCCGGGAACCCTCGACGGGTGGGCTTCTGAAGAAGCCGAGGGGGACAAGGTCGAGTCCTGGTATACCCCACGCATCAGTCGCGACATCGAAATGATGCAGGTCACTTCCTATTTTATCGACCACAAGGCGGAACTGCTGGCGACGGAAAAAAGCTGGTATTACGGCATGATCAGGCTACTGATCGCGCTCTACAGGCCCTTCGCCAGGTTCAGGTTCAAAAGCGGTTCTTCGCGTCTGCTGTTCGAATACCCGCTGTTCCGCCGGATCGTGCAGCGGCGCCGGAAGGCCTGACGGCCCATGTGCGGCATAGCCGGCATCATCGAGTGCGATACCCGTGATATCGATGCGGCGCTCGGCCGGAGAATGCTCAGGAGACTCAGGCATCGCGGCGACGACGGGCGCGGCGAAGTCTCGCTTCCGCATGTGTGGTTGGGGCATCAGAGGCTTGCAATCATCGATCTGAGCGAGCTGGCCGCACAGCCGTTCGCTTCTTCGGATGGTCGCCTGCACATCGTTTTCAACGGAGAAATCTACAACCACCGCGAACTCCGGGCCGAACTCGCATTGGAAGCGCCCTTCAGAAGCCGCTCTGACACGGAAGTTCTTCTGCGTGTCTGGGAACGCTGGGGCGTCGCCGGCCTGACGCGGGTTCAGGGAATGTTCGCATTCGCCGTCTGGGACTCGCAGAATCACAGCCTGACGGTCGTCCGAGACCGGCTCGGCGTGAAACCCCTGTTTTATACCTGGAACAATAAAAGGCTCGCCTTCGCGTCGGAGCTCAAAGCCCTGCGCGTGTTGCCCGAGTGTGGCGATGCGCTCGATGTGCAGGCTGTAAGCGATTTTCTGGCGGTCGGGTATGTCGGCGGCGGAAAAAGTATATTTCGCCGCATTCAACGTCTCGAGCCGGGCTGTCTGCTGCATTTCGATCTCGATTCCGGAGCGCTGGAGACCGCAACCTGGTGGGATGCGGCCGATATGCTTGCCAGTCCCTGCCGGCCCGCCGGGGAAGGGGAAGTCCGGGGCCTGCTCGAAAAGGCCGTCGAATCCCGGCTTGTCGCCGATGTCGAGATTGGCTGCCTGCTGAGCGGCGGTATCGATTCATCCGCCGTTCTCCAGATGGCCGTGTCCCGGTATCCGCACATGAGATCGTTCTCGGCGGGCTTTGCCGAGGCCGATTACGACGAGCGTATCCAGGCCGAGACGTTCGGCCGCTCCCGCGGAGTCGGTGTCGAGGGCGTCGGCATCACGGCTCCGACGATGGCCGAACTGAGGCGGCTGATGTGGTATTTCGACCAGCCGTTTGCCGATACATCCGCCTGGCCGACCTACAAGGTGTGCGAACTGGCTGCCCGGCACGTGAAAGTCGCGTTGTCGGGGGATGGCGGCGACGAGATGTTCGGCGGGTATGAGACGTGCCGTGCCGACCTGCTTGCCATGGTTGGCCGGCGGTTCATCCCCGGCTGGGCGTTTTTCCTGCGCATGGCTGATCAGCTTGGCGAACGGTTTCCCGTAGATTATCGGAAAGTGTCGATCGACTACAAGATCAGGCAGTTCTGCCGGTGGGCCGGTGCTGATGCGTCTTTTGCGCATTTCGGATGGCGCTCGCTGTTTGATGGAAAACATCGCAGCGCTCTTCTCGCACCGGATCTGAAGCGGGAACTCGGCGATTACACCCCGTTCGACAGATTCCGCGCGCTGTACGAGCGGTGCGACGGACTCGATGAGCCGCGCCGCCATTTCTACGTGGACCTCCGGACCTGGCTTGCCGACGATATTCTCGTGAAAACCGACGCGGCATCCATGGCGCACGGTCTCGAACTGCGAAGCCCGTTCCTTGATGCCAGGCTTGTAGAACGGTGCGCTGGGATTCCGTGGCGTCAGAAGTTCGATCTGATGTCGACGAAGAAGATTCTGAGACGAAGTCTCCGCGGCACCCTGCCCGACGAGCTGATCAACCGCCCGAAATCAGGCTTCAACAGCCCTGCCGCCTACTGGCTCACCGGGCCGCTGCGCGAAGGGTTCCTGCAGACCGTGGGCTCATCGCTGTTCAAAACCTGGGTTTCGGATACGGCGCAGATCCTGGAATGCTTCCGCGAACTGGAAGAGCGCCGCCGCGACTGGAGCTTTGCCCTGTGGGGCCTGTTCATGTTCGGAATCTGGGCAGAAGTGCATCTCGACCGGGCCGGCGACGAGCCGCCGGCCGGCTGAACGTCACATTCCCGAGGGGGCTTTCCGGTCCAGAAGCCTGTCGAATGATGTCTTGAGGGAGTTGACCTTCTCGACGACATCGAGCAGTCCCTTCGTGCGCAGGCCGCCGATGAGGCTTTCGACGAACACCAGTTTCACTTTCGGGTGCGAGGGCGGCGCGTAGCCCGGCGCCCGGTCGTCGGCCAGAACCCAGTAGAGAAGCCTGTCGCAATACGGCACCCAGTTCGAGAAGTCGCTGAAGTCATCGTAAGCACCGAGTTTGGCGACGACGATCTGCGGCACATACTCGATCTGATTTGCGGCATTATAGTAGATACTTTCCGTCTCGGGCACGATCGGCGCGACTTTCAGGTTCGGCAGCGTCACCTTGAACTTGGCCTTGCCGAAATGATTCAGCGCGATCTTCTCTGCAAGCGCCTGCCAACGCGTATTCATGTCCCGGACTTCCTGGGCGTAGGCGAACAGCGCCTTCTGGAAAATCTCGTTGTTCTTCAGCTCTTCGAAGCAGTTTTCGAGCGCCACGAACGGCGAATGATTGAACAGGGTTCCGACCATCCAGCCCAGGCCGTTGTTCAGGAAATGGCGGCGCGTCAGCTGGGACGGCGCTTTCGCCTTTTCCCACTGCAGGCGTTCGTCGATCAGCCACAGGGTTGCTTCCCGGGCCTTTTCAAGCCCGTCCGCGGATCGCCACAGATCGCCCTGTTCCGAGTATTCCCAGGGCTTGAACTTGTTCGGGTAGGCATTGTCGACGACATGGAACAGGTTCTGGTTGAACAGGTCGAGCAGCTTGGAAAGGTTGTTCTGATGGAAGTCGCGCAGCGTGAGCCTGCGTGGGATCTCCTCGACCGGAATCGCCAGGCGTGACTCGACGAGCCAGCGCGTCGCCGTTCGCGCGATTTCATATCTGTCCTCGCGGAACCAGATAACCGCCTCCTCATCGATGAACTGCCATGGCTGAAATACTCCTGGATATATACCTTGAACCATTTTATAAACGGAGTTGCCGTGCCTGCGAAGCAGGGGTTCGAGACCGCACTCCCGCATGACTTCGGCGGTCAGCATCTGCGGAAGGTCGCCGCGGCTGCAGCCGAGTTTCGTGGTGATCAGCCATTCAAGGGCCTCACGCGTGCGATCTCCGAGATCGCCCGTGGTGAGCCACTCCTCGGCCTGGCCGAACTGCCAGGGCTTGTACCGGCCCGGCATGACCATCTCGACCAGCTTGAACCGGCTTCCGCCGGCCCAGGCGACGGCCTGGTCGAGCCCGCATTCGGCGCAGAATTCGCTCGAGAATGCCGCCGGAATCAGTTCCGCATCGGTAACGCGCCCTGAAAGCAGTTTCAATGCCTGCTTCGTCACCACTTTCGCGAACAGGGTGCCTGATGCCTCCTCTTCAAACAGAAACTCCGGCAGCCGGCCCTGGCGTTCCTGGACGTCTTCCACCAGCCCCAGCGCGTCGTCTTCGCCCAGCTCTTCCGGGAACCGGCCGAATCGTTTCTGGAACCCATCGCGATCCCGGGTCAGCCCGAGCGAACCGCGCGATTCCTGAACCTGCAGAAGGCTCATCTGGAGCTTTGTTGCGATATCCTCGTCGCTGAAAAACAAGAACTCTTCCTCGAGGCGTGCCATCAGCGACCGCACGACCGGATCATTCATGTCGAGCTGCCCCTGTCCGCCCGAACTGCCGGCCATGGCGCCGCCTTCCGTAACACCGGCCGGCATGACCACATTGCCCGGCACCACCAGAGTCGTTCCGGCGCCCCGACCCAGCACCGCGGCCAGTCCGGCGGCACCGAGCCCCTGGCCCTCGTCGTCAGACGGAGTGACATACAGGACCTCTTCAAGCGTGCAGGCGCCTTCGAGCGCGCGCATGATCGCGATCTCGCGCAGCGTTTTCATGCCGCCGAGCCGCGCCACACGCTTGATTGTCGCTTCCTGACCGCCGCCATCGATGATGACGTCGCGAATGGCAGGGGTGACCATGAAAACCTCATACACGCCCTGACGCCCGTAGACGCCGCTCTGGTTGCAATGCTTGCAGCCCGTTCCCTTGTAGAACTTCGAGCCCATGATCTTGTTGGGCGGCAGCTTGAGCCGCTGAATCGTCTTCGGAGAAGGCCGGTATTCCGTGCGGCAGTGCGGACAGATGCGATGCAGCAGCTTCTGGGCAATGACCGTGCGGACGGCGGCCGTCACGAGATACGCGGGCACGCCCATGTCGATGAGACGGGTGATCGAGGCCGCCGCGTTGTTCGTATGCAGCGTCGAAAGCACTTTGTGGCCGGTCAGCGACGCGCGGAACGCGATTTCAGCGGTTTCGAGGTCCCGGATCTCCCCGACGAGGATGACATCCGGATCCTGGCGGAGCGCGGCTCTGAGGCCATGCGCGAAGTCGAGATTGATCTTCTCGTTCGTCTGGACCTGCGTGATGCCGTCGATGCGGTATTCGATCGGGTTTTCAATCGTGAAGATGTTGATTTCGGAGCTGTTGAAATACTTCAGCATGCCGAACAGCGTCGTCGTCTTGCCGGCGCCCGTGGGGCCGGTGACGAGGATCATGCCGTAGGGCTCGTCCATGACGGACTTGAGCCGGTCGAGATCTTCGGGCAGAAAGCCGATGTTGTCGAGATCGAACGACGCCTCGCGCTGCAGAATGCGCAGAACGGCTTTTTCCCCGATCAGGCTTGGCACCGTGCTGACGCGGAAATCGATCTCGTGGCTCTCCATCTTCACTTTCAAACGGCCGTCCTGCGGCAGGCGCCGTTCCGCGATATCCAGATGCGAGAGGATCTTGACGCGGCTGATCAGCGGCGCCACCAGACTCTTGGGGCCGGTCAGGGCGTCGTGCAGGATACCGTCGATGCGGAACCGTACCAACAGAATGTCTTCGCGCGGCTCGATATGGATGTCCGAGGCGCGCTTCAGAATCGCCTGTTTGAAGATCGCATTGAGGAACTGCACCACCGGTCCTTCTTCGGACGTCCGGCGCACGACATCGACGCCTGATTCGCCCTCGCCGCCTGATGACGCCATGCTCTCATCGCCTGCGACGGAGAACCCCTCCCACGAATACAACTGTTTTATAGCGAGTTCTATTTGGGCCTTCGGGGCGATCAGCACGTCGAGTTTGCACTGGGTCAGGAATGCGATCATATCCTGCGCCATGATGTCGAACGGGTCGGCCATCACGACCGTCAGACGGTTATTGGTTTTTTTATAGGGAATGACCTTGTACTGCTTCGCCTGATACTCGGGGATCAGCGAGAGAATTTTCGCATCGACCTTGATGTTGGTCAGATCGACGACCGTTACGCCCAGAAACTCGGCCCACAGGTCCAGCACATCCTTTTCAACCAGGAATCCGAGCCGAACGATGATGTCCTCAAGCCGTTCGAGAGTCTGTGCCTGAATGTTCTTGGCCTTTTCGAGCTGTTCGGCAGACAGAATCTGCTTTTCAAGCATCAGCTCTTCAATCGTGCGTTTGCTGGAGTGAGGATTGCTCATGTGGCCTCCGGTGGCTGTTACTGTCAGTCGTGTTCGACGACTTCGACGCGGAAGGTGCGTCGCTCGAGCGAACAGTCGGCGTGCTTGAATTCGGGGTGTGCATACAGATGAACCGTGACGTGGCCGACTCGCTTGGCGATGAACGTGATGATTTCATCGACATCGTCGCAGCGGCGGTCGACCGGATCAATCCGGTTGTCGTTATAATCGTACTCGATCTGCCAGGTGACCGTCTGCTTCTCCACGAAATGCGGCACCTTGACTTCGAAATGCCGTCCGATCTTGATTTTCATGACATCCTGGGGGCGTTCGACGGGCGGGAGCAGCCTGATTTCAGCGGCATTGCTCACCAGCGCGCGCGGCGTGCACATGACCATTCCCTGGACCTTATACAGGCCCTGCGGAAGCGGTGCGCCATTGCGATCGATGGTGCGCCAGCTCAGCGTGGTGGTTTCGGGCCGGTCGGTTCGTACCGGGATGCTGTGCGGAGCTTCCTCCCACCGGAACATGTTCGACCATTGCCAGATCTGTGTTCCTTCGTGAAAAGAGGCCATATCCCATCGCTGGCCGGTTTCGAAGTGCAGATCGACGGTTTTGTCGGTCCGGTTGCGCACACGGATGGTGAACGTCGCAACCTCGCCGGCAACGATCTCGGGGGCTTCCGGCTGGATGGTTATTTCGAGCTCGTGCGGCTGCACATACTCCCATTTCCGCCATGCGGCGGCGGGATCAGGCATGCTCATTCCGAGCGCGGCAAGAAGGGTCAGACATGTCAGCAGGCGTCGCATGTTCCGATGATACACCAGCCTGAAGAGCCCTGCCATCCTATTTCTGATCCTGGACCATGATTCCGTCCCATTCCGGAGGCGGCGCGGATGTCAGGAACCCCTGACATCGTTCGAGGAGCAACCGTGCAGGCCGGTCATCGACCGAGGAAGACAGATACTGCGACAGAACCGTGACGGCACCGGTGAAGTTTCTGGACAAGGCCATCTGCAGGGCTTCCTCATAGGTTTTTTTCCGGTGCTGCTGTATTTCGATGTTGTCACTGTCCTGGTCGTCGAGCTTTGTGAGGACTTCGTAGACGGGAACGGCCTGCTGCCGCCCGACAACCCGGATCATGCCCAGGAACCGGCAGAGAATCGCCGACTTGACCAGATCGGCGGTGTTCCCGCTGATAAGAATGCCCGTTCCGAACATCTTGTTGGCGGTTTCAAGGCGGGCGGCCAGATTGACGTTGTCGCCGATGCAGGTATAGTCGAACCGCATTCTCGAACCCATGTTGCCGACGACGACGACACCCGTGTTGATGCCTATTCTGATAAAGAGTTCCGGCTTGCCTTCCGCGCGCCAGTGGTCGCGCATTTTCGCCAGAGCTTTCTGACTGTCGAGCGTACACCGGCAGGAGCGGATCGCGTGGTCCGCCTGGTCGACCGGGGCCCCGAAAACCGCCATGATGGCGTCACCTTCATACTTGTCGAGAAGCCCGTCATACTTGAAGATGATGTCGGTCATCTCGGTCAGATACTCGTTGAGCAGGTTGACCACGATCATCGGCGAAAGGCCTTCGGAAAGCGTCGTAAAGCCTTCGATATCGGAAAAGAACAGCGACAGGCAGCGTTCTTCGCCGTGAAGATTGAGCTTTGCCGGGTCTTTCAGAATCTCGTTGACGACCGATGCCGTCACATAATGCTGGAACGCGTTCTTGATGCGGAGTTTGTCCGATTGTTCCGTGTAGTAGCGCATGCCGACCGCGAAAAAGAATGTCAGGTCGAGCGCCGTGATCGCCGCAGTCACGTCGAACACCCTGCCGCTTTTCGTCACCGATATCGCGGAAACGGCCAGCAGTGCGAATGTTCCGAGAAGGCTCACCACACCGAACGCGATCGGCTGCATGCGCGGAGCCAGCAGGAATGCTGCAAGCGCAAGCAGAATCACCGCAAGCAGCGGAGCCTGCCACGGCTGGCTGGGCGTGAGAAGGGTGCCGGCGAGATAATTCGATACGATAACGGCATGAATAAATGGCGGGAATTCGGGTTTGCCGAGCGGGGTGAACAGGCGCTCTTCGCTCATCGAATGCGCGGCGCCGATGATCACGATTTTGTCACGGAACACGGCGGGCGCCACCGCGCCCTGCAGAACGTCAAACATGGATACCCGTGTCACCGTCTGGGGATCGAAATCATAATTGATCAGGGCGTGCTCACCCTCTGAAAGCGGCACGGATAAAGCACCTGAGGCGGTCCTGAAGGTCAGCCGGTCCGCGCCGAATTCGAGATCCCTGCGTGTGAGCCCCAGCCAGAGCCTCACGATTTCCGCGTGAAAACCCGGAACCGCTTCGCCCCGCGCCGGCCTGAAGACCGCTGAAGATCTGCGGACAGCCTCATCGACAAGCGGCCGGAAGTAGGATGGCGCGACGTTCCCGGCCCTTGCGAGAGTCGGGTAGGGCGGCGTCATGGTCTCATCGCCGCGCCTGAACGCCTTTAGAACAACGTTTCCTGCCTTCGCGACGGTCTCGGCCAGCTCGTTGTCACTCGCTTCGTCTCCGCTTGAGGTGCCGAAAAACGTATCGACGGCGATGACCTTCGCCCCGGCGCTTGCGATGGCCCGGATGACGCCGGAATAAGCCTCACGGCTGCCCTGGTAGAGATTCGGGATACCCAAAATCGCCCGGTCATCGGCCAGGACAAGCACGACCGGGCCCGGCGACCCCGGCTTCGGCAGCCAGCCCCCGAGCCGGGCCGCCCATGGGTGGCCGGCCGGATCGGCGGCATACAGCCGCCATCGGCACCAGGCATCCCGGAGCCGGGTATCGAGAGCGGAGAAAAGGGACCCTGCCAGAAGCAGGACCGCCAGGGTGCATGCAAAAAAACCGCCGGTCGGGAGGGTCTTCCACGACCGGACAGCCTGGTTTTTATCTGCAGATGCTGTCAATGGAGTTCAGAAGCAGGCGCGGGATCTGATGTGAAAATTGCCTTGAGGATCAAACTCTGTTTTTGGTGGTTTCATTGTCTCGCGATGGGAGGATTGAGGTTCTTCCCGCCTATCTTGCCACTGCCCTCGGATATCCCCGCTTTGTCACCACTCTCTTTGCCACTGCCCTCGGATATTCCCTCTTTGCCACCACTCTTGTCACCGTCGAACGTCCTGTCAGTATTGTTGTTGCTACCAATCGTTCCCGTCGGGTCACCGGAACTGCCGCCAGCCGTTTCCGCCTGAATCGACCGCGTTTGGGGCAGCATGCTCTTGATCAAGGCCCGAATCTCTTCAGGAGATTTTCCGTCTTTGACGGCGGCTTTGACGGCAGCCTTGATCGCCTTGTATTCCCCCTTCTTGAAATCAGCGTCTTTCAAATTCTTTTTCTTGTATTCTGCAGCATATAATTTGCGCGGATCCGAGGGGATCATGGGGTGAGTGAGTTTGTCGTCACGCATCATTTTCATGGCTTTGGAATAGGCTTCGCGATAAGCCTTGAGCAGCTTGGGAAGCTTGGCGCGCGTTTCCAGGTCGGTTGACTGCCTGGCTTCGCGATAGGCTTCGAATGACACCAGATACTCGTTAATCGCGAGTTCCAGATCGAGCAGGGGACGGACCTTCACTCCTTCGGGAGGCGCATCTTTATTTGCGATGTCGAACCCCTCGGCTTTCACACTTTCGGAGACGGCCGGAGTGATTTCCTTTCGACGTTCGGTGTTGCCCTTGGCCCAAGCCGAGCAGCCAGCAAAAGCAAACGCTCCGGCAAAAAACAGGATCGTCGATTTTTTCAAAAAAGCATCCATGGTGGTCCTCCCTTTTCTCTGCCTTACACTGTAATTGTACCCTATTCAGATCCGTATAGGGGCTAAAATTGAATTTTTTCTTCTTTCAGGATATCCACGACGGCATTCCAGTCAGGTTTCAGCTCCGCGGGAAGCTTACCCAGTTTCGACTGGAGTTCGGTGGCATACTCCGTTTTCGACTTGCTCTTTTCATACGTACTCACCGCTTCGAAATCCAGCAGGTCCTGGCCGCGCAGATTTTCCATCGAGGTCACGTCTGCGGCGAGGTTGATGTCATAAGGTTCGACCGTGTTCCACCAGTCGTGCGACAGCACGGATACCGGCGGTGCCGGATCCGGGGGGAACTGCTCCGAATCGCTCATGAGAATGAATGTGTGCTGACCGAGCATGCATTTGGCGAAAAGATGATACAGATTCTGCAGGACGAGCCCCTGGCCGGTCGGCTTGATCGTGAGATCGTAGGGAATATCGCCGACCAGCAGATGGGTGAGCTGCTGAAGCCCCGTCAGATTGCCGCGCAGCCTGCAAAGCCCCGAATTGGTACCGGAAAGGGCGGCCGATTCCGATTGCTGGACTTCGTGGTATTTCATCGCCTGCCTGACCTGCGAACTCCCGGTCTGGGAAAGGTAGATCAGCACCGGTACGAAGATCGCGACCAACGCAAGGACCAGAAACAGGGCGATGCCTTTCCGCGTGTGTTTCATGATGTTAATCCGTATTCGTCAGATACACGGCGTCGAGAGAATGAACGCCTTTCGTGGACATGTGAAACGAGATCAGGCGGTTGTCCATGCTTCCGGCCGTGAAGGTGATCGATGCGATTCCTTCGCCAATCGGCTTTGCCGAGAAAACCGGGTCGCCCGGTCCGTTGGGAATCACGCAGCGTCTGAGCTCGCGCGTGGCCGGAACGTGATAATAAGCGATGATCTGCCCGTTGAAATCCTTGAACACCAGCTTCGTATCGGAGTGAATGGAACGGTCGGCATTCAGCCGGGGCCAGACGATAAGCCGCGCCATCTGCAGCTCCTGGATCATCGCCCAGCTCGTGCGTCTGAAATCATCCTGAATGTCGCTGATACCGCTCAGCCGCTGCTGATACTCGCGCTGAACGAAAAACCAGCGCGCGGTGATGGCGAAGATGACGGCAAGGATCGCCGCACCGACTACCAGCTCGACGAGCGTTACTCCTGTCTTTCTTCGATCAGATGTCTGGAACATAGGTGTAGAGCTTGTAAAGCAGATCCTTTCCGCCTTCTTTCCAGGTGATGATGATGCCGACGCATTTCATTCGATCACCCGCGGCGAAGTTCACGTTGTTGACGACCAGAGCGTAGCGGAACTCGTATTTGCGTAAAAAACTCCAGAGATCCGGGATCTGGGCTTTTGTGATGCGAAGGGCATTCGAACTCTGGGAGCCGAAATTGGTCACCGGGTTGAAATACCCGTCGTCCGGGCCGTCCGCAATGGGACTGCCGGGCAGCGGCACTTCGACGATTGCATCGAAGGGCATGTTGAGCAGATGCTGGGAAACGCGATGCGCAAGCCCGATCGCGAAGCCGAGATTCTGGCTTTTCAAAACCGCCCGTCCGGATGTGCTGAACATCGTCAGCACGGGAACCATGCAGACAATGAGTATTCCAAGCGCTATAACGATTTCGACGAGCGTGACGGCACGACGGCTCATGGCGCCTGCTCCTTCGCCTCGTCGCGCAGCTGGGCAAGCGTGTTCACGACTTCGAGATGTCCGGAATAGCGCGGCTGGATGTTGCTCAGCAGGGCGATGGCTTCCGGGTAGCGGCCCAGCTTCCGAAGAACGGCCACATACTCGAGAGCGATCATGACGTCACCCGAAAGATCGAACTCTTTCTGGTAGTATTCGATGGCCTTGTTCCAGTCTTCAGCGGCCACGGAAATGCGGGCGAGGTAGAGATTGACCTGTGGATGGTCGGCTTCCTGCTGCAGAACCTTCATGAATGCTGTCGTGGCGCCCTGGTTGTCGCCGTTCATGAACAGACAGTATCCGACCCGGAACTGCGCGCCGACATGCTTCGGGTCACGGCTCAGCGCGTCCCGGAAAAGGGAGAGCGCCTCGCCGTACTGCTGTCGCACGACGAACATCTCGCCCATTTGAAAATCATTGTCGGCAGCGAGAAACTCCTGGGTGATCTGGCGGCGGGAAACCGCATCCGTCCAGAACTTGGGGGCTTTGTCGGGCGTTTTCTGCATCGGCGTCAGGGGGGACGATTCCGAAGAAGAGCCGGAGCTGAAGTAAAAGACGAGAGGAACGCTGATGAAGACCGCGATCAGGCCGAGAAGCAGATTCCGGTCGATGCCCGGAAGCCGCCGCAGGAGGACTTCAGATACCCCGCCTGCCTCAGTGGAATCAGATGAAACCGGAGCGGGTTGCGTACCGGCGAGCCGCGCCTGTGCCTGGATCAGAGGGGAAGCCGCTTTTTCCGGTGGCATTACCGGCGCCTGGGCCGCCGGGGCGACTGGTCCCGTGGCGGCGACCTGGCTCCACGCCGGCTCCGCCGGCTCGCTTCGGCGTGCGCCCTGTAAAACGGCGATGAACGAGTCATACCGTTGCCGGTTTTCAGGCGATGTCAGGTCGAAGCCGGTCTGCAGGGCTTCAATCGCGGAATCCTTGTGGTCGGGGGCGATCAGCCTTGCGATGTTTTCCAGGGCGCCTGAAATCGCCGGAGTTGCGGCCAGGACAGCCGGGAGATCGCAGGGCGATATCGTGATGCCCAGGCGGGCGAGAATATAGGCTGCCAGGGTGCCGAGGGGCGGGCCCGACAGGAGGGCCGGGCCAAAGCCGGCCAGGATGAGATCCTGGGGAAACGGCCTGAGAAGGACGACCGCCTGGCCTGGCGGCATCAGCAGCGCGGAACTGCATGCGCGTTTCAGAAAAAGAGCCCGAATCTTCGCATCTGACCGGGCGATCGCCATGGTTGCAAGAAGAGCCTGCGACGGAACGAGCGATGGGAGGAGGGTGTCCCAGAATGCCGTCGGTGCGTTCTTCAGCGGCATCAGCAAGAGCTGAAGATCTCCCCATGACGGCCTTGACAACGGGTCGCCGGGTTCCTCGGCCCACGCTGCCAGGAGCTTCCGCAGGTCCTGAGTCGGCGACGAACCTGTCGGGGCAGGTTGCCGCGTATTGCCACTGCTCACATCAGTATCTCTTCATACGCGAATTCTCCTTCATTATGCCATTATGCCGCATGATGAGCAAATCGGCCTGAAATCTGCCGCAAAAGCCTCGCAACACGAGTGCCGCATGCGGTATCATCCAGTCTCATGAAACGCTTCGATGTGGCGGGACTGGGGCAGTGTTCCGTCGATCTTCTCGCCACCGTGTCCGCTTATCCGCCCGTCGACGTCAAAGCGGAGACGTCCGCATTCGAAATTCAGGGTGGCGGCCCCGTCGCAACCGCGCTGGTCGCGGCAGCCAGGCTCGGGCTGAAAACCGCGTTTCTGGGTAAAATCGGCGGCGATGAGTATGGAACGCTCATTCAGGATGGCCTTGCCGTTGAAGGCGTGAATCTCGAAGGTCTTGTCCTGGCGCCCGACAAAGCCTCTCAGACCGCGTTCATCGCCGTCGAGCAGGGAACCGGCCGTCGCACGATCTTCTGGCACCGCGGCTCGGCGTTTCCCCTCGAAGTCGACGAGTTGCAGAAAGACGTCATAAAGCAGAGCCGGTTTCTGCACCTTGACGGTCTTCACATCCAGGCATCATTGGAAGCGGCAAAAATAGCACGCCGCATGAAAATACCGGTCATGCTTGACTCCGGAACATACCGCCCCGAAATAGAGCCACTCCTGCCGCTTATCGACTACCTTGTCGTCGGAAAGGGCTTTGCGTTCACCTTCCTGAACACGCAGGACCCGGTCGAAGCTCTTCAGGAACTGACAACCTACGGCGCGCGCATGGTCTGCATCACTCTCGGCGAGGAGGGCTGCGTCGCCGCCGCGAACGGCCTTCTCTTCAGACAGCGGGCATGGCGGGTCAATCCGGTCATCGACACGACGGGCTGCGGCGATGCCTTCCACGGCGGTCTGATCTATGCCCTGATGAAACAATGGCCGACCCAGACCTGCCTCGGCTTCGCCGCCGCCGTCGCCGCCCTCAAATGCCGGGCTCTGGGCGGCCGCGCGGCTCTTCCGACCCTCGCTGAAGCCATGTCCATGCTTCCAAAACGCCTTCACCCTGGCCTGTGAGACGGGGGCCCCGCGGTCGACAGGGCGCCGGCCCTGATGAAGTCGCCCGGCATCCGTCATTGACGCTTTCGGGTTCCGTTCCTATAATTGATACAACGTTGTACCATCCGACAGGAAAAATTCCGCTCCAACACAGGGAATGGAGGTTGCATATGATGTTTCGCAGCAAATTCAGGGTTCGGGTTGTCTCGCTCTTCACCGCGCTGATGTTCGTGGCTTCGACGTTCGGTGCCTACGCACAGCAGGGAACGACTGTTCAGCCGGTCACGACCGGAACCAGCATCGATCTTTCTTCGCTGATGAACAAGGTGCCCGAAATCGGCATGCTCAAGACCAATCTGAGCACGATCGAGTCGGCTCTCCAGCAGATCGAGACGACCGCGACTCCGCTCTATAACAAGATTGCCCCTTCCAACATGGAAGCGATGAGCATCGGTGAGCGCATCAAGGCGATTCTCACCAACACCAAGTCGCTGGTCAACGAGGGTTCCCAGTCGTATAAGAGCCAGGTCAATGACTGGTATGCCCAGCGCGGCCTCCCGACGGATCCCTCGTTCGAACAGCAGCTCGGCGTGGGCCTCAATGAACTCGGCGTTCAGGCCGGCCAGATGCCGCTGAACGGCAAGGGCGACGCCGTCGTGTCAAAGCTCAAGACGATCATCGATGCCATCAAGACCAAGATGCAGACGATCGTGAATGCCATTCGCGCCCGCATCGTGGCTCTGGCCCAGAAGGTCGGCCTCATGAAAAAGACCGATGAGAAGAAGGGGCCGGCCAAGGAACAGGAAGGCACTCTCCAGCCCCAGGCGGACATCCAGTATGCCGATACGTTCTCCGGCAAGCTTCAGAAAGGCGTCGCGGAAGGCTCCAAAAACGCCAAGCAGTCGCTCAAAAGCAGCTTCTCGTTCACCAATCTGGCTGTAACGACCACCGTTGCGGTCGGCACGAATCTGGCCCTGCAGGTGATCAATGGCGAGAAACCCTCCTTTGGAAAGGCCGCCAAGGCTGTGGCGTCCCTCGAATTCGCCGGCAGCGTCGTGGGTTCCGCGATTGGCGCGGCAGGCGGCCAGTTCACCGCTTCGATCGTCCGCTCGTTCCTTCCCGGCCCGATCGGCTGTCTCGTCGGCGCGGTCATCCCGGTCATGATGGGTTCGGCGGGAGGCCAGATGGGCTCCTCGCTCGCCGGGGACATCAAGTCCGGCCGGTTCAATATCACCAAGGCTATCAAACAGATCGACCCGGTTGACCTGATCGGTTCCTCGATCGGCTCCACCATCGGCATGGCACTCCTCGCTCCGATCCCTGTCATCGGGCCGATCATCGGCGGCATCGTCGGCGGCGTCGTGGGCAGCAAGGTTGCCAAGTGGGTCCAGGGGATCTTCAAGGGCAACAAGATCAGCATCTTCAACAAGGGAAAGACGGTTACTCCGGAGTCCAGCTCCTCCAGCTCTTCCGGTTCCGGGATCACCTTCGGAAGCGGCCAGGGCCTTGGAATTTACACGGGCGGCCAGGCTGGGAACGGCATGACTCCGGTCAACGATGTGGCAAAGCCGGCCAGCGGCGATCTCCAGTCCGTCGAAAAGAAGTATTACGAAACCTACCTCAGCTACAATCGCCTGGTCGAAGGCGGCAAGTATGATGAAGCCAAGAAAGTCTATGAAGAACTCAAGGTTTACTCCGACCAGTACAATGCCATGAAGAACCAGGCCAAATAAGTTCCGATCGGGTATTCAGCGTAGAGAAAAACCCCGCCCCCAGAGGGCGGGGTTTTTTCTCGAAAACGGATTCTTCTGCGGATACTCTGATGGCTCTGTGCCTGATGGTTCGGTAGGCATTTCCCGCAGGATTTCAACGCAGGAGCTCCCCTTTTCGCGGTCCCTCCGGGGAATGTCTGTGTACGAGGTTTCATCGCCTTGAGCACGGGTGGAGATCCCGGTGTGGGGCGTGAAATTTCCGATAATCCGCTGCAGGATTGACTTGGAAACAATCCTATAGTACTATTTTTCGCCACTGATCGTGATGTCCGGTTGCGGAGGCTGTGCCGTGAAGATTCTCGTTCTGGGTTCCGGTGCGCGTGAACACGCACTGGTTCACTCTCTTTCACATTCCCCTTCGGTTCTGAAGATTTTCGCCTGCCCCGGGAATGCCGGAATGCGCGATGCCGCTGTGTGTCAGCCATTCAGAGGCAATGCCGAACTCGTTCAGTTCGCCCGTGACAATGTCGAATTGGCTGTTATCGGCTCGTCGCGGTACGTCACGGAAGGCACGGTCGATGCCTTGGTCAGAGCGGGCATTCCCGTGATCGGCCCGGCGGCGGATGCCGGCCGGATCGAGACCAGCAAGGCGTTCGCAGCCGCGTTCATGGTCAAGCATACGATTCCCTCGCCGATGACCCAGGTGGTCGCCAATCCGCGCGAGGCCGAGCGATTTTTAGACGAGAATCCGTGGGTGCGCGTCGTGAAGTGCGATGGTTTTTCCCGTGGCGCCGGCGTGGAGGTCGTCAACTCGGTTGAAGAGGCTAAAGATACCGCTCAGCGGCTGTTCAAGAAATTTGGCCCCCCGATCATCCTTCAGGAGCGCGTCAAGGGCGTCGAGTGTTCCTATACCATTCTTACCGACGGAAAACAGTGGGTGTCATTCAGCTCCTGCCGCGATTACAAGCGCGCGCTCGATAACGAGGAAGGCCCGACGACCGGTGGTCTCGGCGCGGTCAGCCCATCACCCGATCTGACTCCCGAGCTTGAAGAACGGATCAGGCAGCGCATCGTCATTCCGACCGTCGCCGGCATGCAGGCTGACAAGCTGCTGTATCGGGGATTCCTCTCGTTCCAGCTGATGCTGACTGCGACCGGGCCGAAAGTGCTCGAGTTCAATGCCCGCCTCGGAGATCCCGAAACGCAAAGCATCCTGGCCCGTTTTCGTGGAAATCTCGCATCGCTGCTGATGGACTGTGCTCTTGGCAGACTCGATGCCACCGGCTCGGAAGTGGCATTCGGAAAACACAGCGCCGTCTCGGTCGTGCTCGCCCGGGCCGGCTATCCGAACGATGAAGGCGCGATTCCCGAAATTTCAAAAATGGAAGAAGTCAGGGATTCGACGATCTTTCACTCCTCGAATGACCTTGGCCCCTCCGGCGAGTGGCTGTTTCGAACGGGCCGGCTCATCACGGTGTCAGCGGTCGGCGAAACACTTGCGGATGCGCGGCGACTTGCCTATGCGGATATCGACAAGCTTGCGCTCAAGAACATTCACTATCGCAAAGACATCGGAGCCTCCTGAACGTCGCTCCGAATCACAACGGACCCGCAGATACCGCCTTGGGCCGCCGCAAAAGCGATCAGGCTCCGGAATTTTCCGGAGCCTGATATTGTTACTGATATATATGTCAGATCATGGATTTTATGAAGGTGATCTTTGAGAGCGCTTTCAACAGCCACATCTTCTTGCCGGGCAGATCATCCGGTCCGAAGACGGCTTTGACATTGCCCTTCGCGTCCAGCTCGATCTTGTATTCCTTCGACACGGCGATATCCGACATGATGCCGGCGCGAAGCTCGGCCGTGAAGTCGCGCGAATTGACCGCGGCGACGACTTCCGAGTTCACTTCCTCGCTTATATAATCCATGTTATACGTTCCGACGACCGCGACCTTGCCATCGAAGGCGAAGGTCTTGGCGTGCAGTTTGCGCTGCGCGGCGTAGGTGAAAATGCGGGCGGTCGGGAGATCTTTGAGGATGCGCTTCCAGTCGGCGTAGAACATGGCCTGCGTCGCGAGGCTGTCGGTCGAAGCCGGACTGTTCGTATGAATATAGATGCGCACGCCGCGGCGGCTGGCACGTATGAGAGCGGCATTCACGCGTTCCGTCAGAACGACGTAGGGATTCTGGATGATGATTTCGCCGCGGGAGCCGTCGATGAACCGCACGACCTGATCCGTGATGTCGTTGCGGGGGCCGGCCAGGGAGTGCTTGTCGATGATCTTGACCGGTGCTTCGTGTGCGCCCTTGAGCATGTCGAACCCGGTGAAGCCGACCAAATGTTTGTACTCACCCAGCTCCGCGGTGAACTCGTTGAGAGCTTTGGTGCTGCGGCTGCTGAGTTTCTCGGTGATGGTGAGTTTCTCCCCGGTCATGTGCGAGTTCATCGCGTTGAAGGCGAGTTCGAGCTCTTTGCTCATGACATCGATGTTGCCCAGGAGATCTTTGACGATGCTATCCTGTTTGCGCTCGCTGAACTCCTCGTCGAAGGCCAGATCGAGCTGCTTTGCGACCTCGGTGCTGTGAACCAGCACGTCGCAGTCGCGGTAAGCGATCGGCATGTCTTCCGGATCGACGAAGTAATGGCTCGATATGTTGCGGCCGCCGACGACCGCATACTCCTCGTCCACGACGAGAATCTTGTCGTGATTGCTGGCCATCAGCTTGCGCGGATCGAGAACGAACGTCACGAGATTCTCGTTGACCGGGTTGAACACCTTGACCTCGACGTTCGGGTAGGAGACCAGTTCCTGAACGAAATCCTGCCCCAACAGCTTCCGGGTGAAGCCTTTGGTGCCGCGGGCATCCATCATGAACCGGATTTTGAGACCTTCTCGGGCTTTCCGGAGAAGAGCGCCCTGCAGGGCCATGCCGAAGGCATCCTTGTCGACGATGAAATACTGAATATCGATCGAGCGGCGGGCCTCGTTGATCAGCTTCCAGCGGGTATACCAGGCTTCAGAGTTCTGGTAGACCAGCCGTACATCGGCCTCTTCCGCATTTTTGCCGGAAGCGGTTTTGAACTGGTCGAAAACGACATCGGGCGCTGGCTGGAAGCGGGCAGCCAGGTCTTCGTAGGCGATCATGAACTTCTTGTAGTCATCCTGCGTGTTGGTGAAGGACCAGACGTTCTTGAAATACCCGCCGTATCTGAAAAGCTTGACCGGAAACGCCAGCCAGGATGTATCGCAATACGTATTATACTTCGCTTCAACGGTCGCATACTTGGCCGAAAGCGTGCTCTTCCACTGCTCGAACTGGCGTGTGGCGGCGTAGTATTTCAACCGGGCCTGGGCCTCGGCAGCCCAGGTCGAATTGCGGGAATCGGCAGCAAGCTCCTGGAGGATGGCCGTGGCCTTGTTCAGGTCGCCCTTGAGCTGTTCGTATGCCTTGGCAAGCTCATACTTCAGGCGGGCCGCATGAGAGGAGTCCGGGTGAGCCGCTACATACTTCTCGACCTGCGAAATCGCCGCATCGGGAGAATGGCGGTTTCCCTCGCTCCAGAGCGATTGGATCATGCTTCGGATTTCCGCCGGGATCTGGGCGACAAGGGCACGCGTCGTCGTCGCGGCACCGGCTGATGAGGTGGAAACATCATCCGCACCGGTTGCGGAATCGGCGGCCAAATCGGCTACAGCCGCGGCTCCGGTATCGTCTGTCGCCTTATTGAGATTCGCCTCGTAGGTCCCCTTCGCCAAGGTGTAGGAGTCGAGGGCCTTTTTGACCTCGGTTTCGGAAAGGCCTTTCGAGACGGCATCCTGGTAGGCTTTGTAAGACGCGATGTACTGATCGTAGCTGGCGCGTGTGTCTGTCTGAGCAAACGACGCCGTCGCGATCAGGACCAGGAATAGTGAAGATCGGACCCAGCTCGATGGGATACGCTTCATGTTGATACCTCCCGAGGTCTGCATGATAATTTGTTCAATTATACGTGCCGATCCCGGGGGGCGTAAAGGGTACTGAATCAATATCCAGGAGTGACTCCCTGCCGTCTGACATGCAGCAGACTCAGGAAGTGGCGGATTCTATCGGCTGAATTGCCCTGGTGCCGGTTCTTGCCCGTCGGATGATGTCGAAGACGAACAGGAGAAGGGCCGCGAAAATCGGCAGAAAAACCATGCGTGTCACGAACGGCCCCTGGAATACATATGCTTTTACCTGGCCTGGCGCGTTTTGGGAGAGCCGCAGGGTGTAGGTGCCGTTTCTGAGGGCAGGGACGTAGATCGTGCGCCAGGTCGGGCGGGCGTTCTGATCGGGTGGGCGAAGCAGGTTGGTCGTCAGATCGGTGAGCGGTTTCCCGTCCGGATCGAGCAGTTCGATGCGCACGTCCCGCAGCTCCTGCTGCTTCGCGCCCAGGTCGACCTTGAAGGGTTCGCCGGCGGCCGCGGGAAACGTCAGTTCCGTCGCGAAC
This sequence comes from uncultured bacterium, assembly GCA_964597625.1. Lineage (GTDB taxonomy): Bacteria > Muiribacteriota > Ozemobacteria > Ozemobacterales > Ozemobacteraceae > MWAR01. The sequence continues at coordinate 1,097 of CAZQYQ010000025.1, read as the reverse complement.
GGCGACGTTGGGGCTTTTGCCGCCTCAAGCCCCAGGAAGCCCTCGGCAATCCCGTTCTGAAAATAATTCGGATCGACGATCAGCATGCCGCCAGCGAGTATCGCAAGCAATGCAACATATCTCAGAATCACCCAGCCGATCGAACCCTTTCTGCCGCATGCTCTGTTTGTCATTTTGCACCTGCGCTTTCTTATTGAGATTCAAGGCTCCAGGGACATGATGGACCACAAAGGGACGAGAGCGCAAAGAAAAGTGTCGTGTGAGAACTACGTGATGGTGTATCGCTTGTGGCGACTCAAAAAAAGCGTTATCACCGCTGGACCTTGATGGTCGGCTCGTTTTCCTTGATACCCAGGATCAGCGTTGAGCCGTCCGGAACGGCGTTTGATATCAGCGTTCTGGCAATGCGGGTTTCGACTTCCTTCTGCAGGAGCCGCTTGAGCGGCCGTGCGCCATAGATGGGATCGTAGCCGCATTTGACAAGCCATTCTTTCGCCGCGGCGGAGACGTTGAGAGTGAGACGCCGTTCTGCGAGCCGCTTCCGAAGATCGCCGAACTGGAGTTCGATGATCGAGCCGAGTTGTGCCAGCGTGAGAGGCGTGAACAGGACGATATCATCCACGCGGTTCAGAAATTCGGGCCGGAAAGCCTTGCGCAGCTCGCCAAGAACTTGTTCCCGCACTCCGGAAGCAAGGACGCCGTCGTGTGAGATGCCTTCGAGAAGGGCCTGCGAACCGATGTTGCTGGTCATGATGACGACCACGTTCTTGAAATCGACCGTTCGGCCTTTCGAATCCGTGAGGCGGCCGTCGTCAAGCAGCTGCAGCAGGACATTGAACACGTCAGGGTGTGCCTTTTCGATCTCGTCGAACAGGAGAACCGAGTACGGCTTGCGGCGCACGGCTTCGGTGAGCTGGCCGCCTTCGTCATATCCGACGTAACCAGGAGGCGCGCCGATCAGCCGCGAGACGGCGTGTTTTTCCATGTATTCGCTCATGTCGATGCGGATCATGTTTTCTTCCGTGTCGAACAGCGACTGGGCGAGGGCGCGGGCAAGTTCCGTCTTGCCGACGCCGGTGGGGCCGAGAAAGATGAAC
>CAZQYQ010000024.1:0-27174 GCA_964597625.1 uncultured bacterium | reverse complement strand
TGATCGTCCGATCGACGGGAACGGCTGTCGTATAGGAGCCTGCGGCAAGGCCTGCGCCGTCAAGGGCGTAGATGATGCCCGCTGATTTTCTGTCGACCCAGACCTCGTTCAGTGTCGGGCTGAGAACAACCTGATTTGTGACGTCTCCGCTGCCTGGATAGGCAAGCTGGTTCGGCGTCGACCAGGGATTGATCTTGTTCGGCAGCATTGGGAGCGAAAGGCCGTATATGCGGGTATTTCCACCGCCTTTCTTCGAAGAGACGACCGCAAGCGAGTTGTCTCCGGTTACCTGGATGTCCTGCAGATCTTCGCCTCCCAGGCTCGTGGGGGTGGTGATTTGGGCGTAGGTCCAGGTGGCGGGGTTGTCGGAGGGCGAACTGCTGACCAGCCCTCCTTCCCAGACCGCATAAACATCGCGTCCATCTCTGGATGGACAGGCGGCGATGGCATGCTTGCTCGGGTTCGACCCGGTTGTCCAGTCCGCCAGGGCATAATCTTCAAGCGTGGCTTGTGCGATCGGGACATACATGTTCAGACGTCTGAAACATTTGGAGGCATAATCATAGTCTCCGATATAGATATACCCGTCATCCCCGACCTGGAGATCGACAAACTTGCTGTTCGAGGTGGGGAAAAACCGCTGGAGAGTGAAAGTTGTGCCAAATGTCTCAGGAACGGAGTAGACGGACAACCCGGCGGGTGAGTCCGAGGTCACATAGCAGTAACGGCCGTCCGGGCGGAAACCCACGCCGCGGTCTTTGCGGATGTCGTCGTTGCTGGTGGGGTCATGGAGGTAGAGGGTGCTTGTCGCGTAAACCTGGACGGACGTGCGCCTGGTGGAAGACTGGATGGCGACATCCGTCAACAGCAGGCTGGATTTGCGCTGGGTGAGAACCCAGTTGGAATTCGGATGAACCGCGATATTGCCGGGGCGATAGGGATTGTTGGCATTGTTGGCTTTATTGGGATGAGTGCGGGGCAGATTGAAGGTTTCGACGACGTTGCGTGTCTTCGGGTCGATAGCATAGAAACAGATATTGTCTTTGTCGGCGACGTAAATGCGATTCGGGTTGAAGGACCTGGGAATCGCAATCATCGAAAACAGGCGTATCTGAGTCGGTGCTATCTGTGTTTCGCTGCCTTCATCCGGGAGGTAGGTTACGGTTACGACAACGGTCTTCAGGTTGGTCGGCTGCGTGCCGGTCATGTTTTCCGGTTCGGGAAAGTCGCCCTTTCCTGGTGAATCAAGGGTGGCAAGCTGGATATTTTCAAGCGTCTCGACTTCCATGACATAGGTGGCAACCGGCTGGGGATCGTCGATTGGCCAGGTTTTCGTGGCGATGTAATCGACGATTGGCTGGCGCAAGTAAGCACTTTCAGCGAGAATCCTGGTGAGTTCTGACTGGGCGATGGTTCGCATGCGGTCCTGGTGGGAGTAGGCATTCGTGCGCTCGAGACCGTTTTGGAGCGTGCCGATAACCGGGATCATGAGATTGCCTGCCACGATGATCATGACAAGCGCTTCCGCGAGAGTCACGCCTGATCGCCGCGCCTGAGCGGGCTGCCGTCTGTTGATTTCCCGGTACCGGAGAAACATCCTTTTCAGCCAGTTGGCGACCGTCATCACGGGCGCACCTCCCTCTTCCTGATCCTCTGCTTTCATTGTACCCCGAAATCGTATCGGCTGCCACAATCACCGAATTCCAATCTGATGAGCGCCGATACTTCTGGTTGCGCTCCGAACATGAACGGGATAAGAAAACCCCCGGCGGGAAGGCCCGTCGGGGGCGTGGGGAGTCTTATCAGGAAGTTACTGAGCTTCGGCGGACATCTCTTCGATCTGGGGAAGGTTGTTGATGGCGATCGTTTTGCAGAACGAATCGATGTCTTCCTGGAGGACGGTGAAGTCCATGGCGATCACTTCATTGCCGTTTGTCGAGAAGACGCGAAGATGCATGCGGTCGGAGACGCGCACCACATCCTTGCCGTCAGTCGAGGTGAGCGTGAATGTGGCGAGTTCGGACTGGTCGGGGTTCGGGTACCCAGTCGCCTTTGCGCCGGTGTTCGGGTTCATCAGTTCGGCGCGCCAGATCGGGGGAGTGTTACGCAGACCTCGCGCCAGGGCGGCCGACTGGACATTCACGCAGAAGTAGCGAACCGGCAGAGCCAGGTCTGAGGTAAGACCGGCGCCGGGATAATGCCACAGCCGGGCCTGCTCGCCGGTCAGATCGATTACCAGGCGGCCTGCCCACAGGTCATTTGCCGTGACGAGCGCAGGCATGCTTGCAATGACGGCGTTGGTCTTGGATTCGACCATCTGCAGAACCAGCAGATCGTCGGGCATGACACGACCAAGGCCGGTGCAGTGCATGATTATTTTTCCATCGGTGAGGTTCTCGGGGGAAAGAGGCATCGTGATCTCGCGACCGCCACGCTGATTGCGCAACCGCACCGCGAACGCTTCAACACGTCCACTGCCGGTTGTGGATCCGACTCCGGGAAGTTTTTCAAAGCGCAGTTCGACGTCGAATGGCTGCTGGCTTCCCTGGCGGGCATCGGCCAGATGCTGTTCGAGCTCGCTTGTAAGCACGGAAGTATACGTCGGCATGTTGCTGAGCGCCTCGAGCTTCTGCTTGGCAACCATATAGCCCGGATTCAGACGCAGAGCATCTTTGAAGTTCTGCTCGGCTTCTTTGTAACGACCGACCATCAGAAGCAGATTTCCCATCTTGAGGTGGAGATCCGGATAGTTCGGATGGGCGTCCATAAGCTCCTGGTGCATATTCAGCAGGCTATTCAGCTTGTCGAAATACTCGCGCAGCGTTGCCAGCCGTTCGGCGACATCGAAGTAGTTGGATTGCAGGTTCTCGACCACGGACAGAGCCTGCATCGACTCGTAGAACTGACCCGCGCTGTTGAAGTAAATTCCGAGCAGGTAATAGACCCTGATATTCTTCGGCTTGATATTCATCAGCTCGCGGATTGCGGCTTCAATCTCACCGCCTTCGCCCAAGCACATAGCCATGTAAAGCCTGGCTTCGGCATACTGAGGATTCAATTCGAGGGCTTTGCGGAACTGCTGAATTGCCTCTTGATACATGTGGAACTGGAACATCAGCTTGCCGCAGTCATTGAACATATCGGGAAAATCAGGATTCAATGCGATTTTCCCCTGGGCCGTCGAAATGGCTTTCGCCCGCATTTCATCATCGGACATGATGTGGGCGAGATATCCCAGCGCCATGTGATTGGTCGGATCAAGCTCGATTGCTTTCTTGAGGGCATCTACAGCCATTGAGATGTTTTTCTGGAGCGTGAAAATCTCACCCAGAATCTGATAGACCGAGCTTGATCTCGGACAGAGCCCAACCAGCCGCATGGCATCGGCCTGGGCTTTGTCGAGATCACCGCTGGTGATGCTCGCCCGGGCATACTTCAGGAGGGAGCCGCACGACTCTTCATTGATGCTCGTCAGCATTTCGGGGGTGATCTGGAGCTCCGGCATGGAGGGAGTGGCGGTCCTGCGCTCGCCCTTGTCGGACGCGAACAGGAACCTGTAGATGAAGCCTCCCTGGGCCTGAGTCTGGAGAGCTGTTTCCTGGAGAACGGTGCGGACCAGCAGCCGTACGACATTGCAGTAAGGGCTGCTTGGACTGCGCTGATACATGCTCTGTCCATGTTCCAGGGGGGCCTTTTTGAATTCAGGCAACCCGCCGAGAACACGATATTTGAAAAGTTTTTTCACCTTTTCGGGATCAAACGATTCTTCGGTTCTCGTGACAAGGAGATTGACCCTTGTCTCGGTGATGTTCAGATGGGCCATTCCCTGCAGGAATCGGGCATTATTCTTGATCGCCAGTGCATCGGCGATGTCGATCAGGAAGAAAAGATGATCTGAAAGATCGATTGCATTCAGAAGCAGTTCGGAAACGCTGCTGTCGGTGTCGATGACAAGATAATCGAAATACTGCCGGCAGACCTTCAGTGCGGCCACGACATCGGATGCCTCGACCTTTTCGCCTTCCAGGAAATCGCCCGGAGCGGGCAGGCTGTAAAGATTATCGGTGTGTCGCACCAGGTGGCGGACCAGGACATCCCAGCCGGCGATTCCGGATTTGGTGGCCTCGAAGAAGCTGAGAATCGATTTCGGAGAGAACACGCCCATGACGAACGTGCCGTCGCCGAAATATACGTCGAGATCGACATACAGAATCTTGCGGGGAAGTTCGGCACCCAGCATGTGAACCAGCGTCGTTGCGAACGTGGTCTTGCCGTAGCCGTTGCGGGCCGAAGCAATGGTAACGATCTTTGCTTCGTGCTTTTTCTCGGCGACCGGTTGAGTCGTGATGTTGGCGGTCTTCAGGCGCCGGCTGAGGGCTCCAAGCAGCTTGAAGCTGATTGACGGTTTCTCGCGAAGCAGTCTCTCGAAATCCTGGCCGGGAATCTTGAGCAGAATCGTCTGTTGAAGAGCTGTGGTGGTGGCGGATCGGGCCGAATCCTTGTCGAACAGGGCCATTTCACCGAAAAAGTCACCGTTTTTGAGGACAGCTATGACTTTGTGTTCCTGGAAGATGTCGCGAACCGACACTTCTATCTGTCCGGTTTTTACGATGTAGAAGTCCCGGGAAAAGTCGCCCTGCTGAAAGATCACTTCGCCACGGTTGTATGTAACGGCAACCGTGATCGATGCGACCTGCTCAAGCTCCTGGCGCGTAAGGGCGTTGAACAGTTCAATGGTGTCGAGCATAGAAGATTCTCCTCTCGATTTGTCTCTCTGAGGGCGAAACACGGATCTTATCCTGAAAAATACCTTTTCTGATGGAAGTTTACCAAAGAAACCACCTTCAGGCAACCGGCATACGCATAGTTGTTGTACAGAATGATTTCATTTTGGAAAGCTGCATGATCGGCGAAATATCCAGAGAGCCAGGAGAAAACAGACGACATCCGACAGCAGCATGGGACCGGCTGACGCAAGCATTCCAGGGTCTGCCGCGACCTGCTGGGCAAACAGGGCCAATCTGGGAAACCCATTATAACAGTATGCCAGAGTCATCAACAATACGGTGAATCTGGAAAAACCACCGCCGGTACCGGTGATGAAGGCCATCAGTGCGGTGGAATACCCGAGAACAATGGTGAGAAGAACCGTAGGAAGAAAAAGGATATCCACAGAAGTCTGAACTACCAGAGAAATCAGTCGCACTGTGAAAAAAAGCCCGAAAAGAAAGCCCGGCATACGCAGGGAGGGTGTGACTGAACCCGGCGCCATGGGTTGTATTCCTTCAGAAATACTCTGGGGAACCGATACCGGGGTGCCGCATGCTTCGCAGAATGTGTCGGTGGGTCCGAGATCGCTGCCGCAGCCGGCGCAGGCGATACGGGCATTCAGAGGTGCTCCGCAGGCACGGCAAAAGGCGGCCTCGGGCGGACAGCGATGGCCGCAGGCCGGGCATGACGTTTTTGCCCGGACGGCAGGTGCCTGGTGTTCTTGTATGGGAAGGGCCGGCGGAGCTGGAACCGGTGGCGGGGGCGCGCAGGTTGATGGTTTCGAGACGATGGATGGAGGTTGCGGCGGCTTGGGGGGCGATGGCGAACGGAGTTCTTCTGGAACCTGGAACGCTGTCGTGGCCATTCCGGCGGGGAAAACGGAACCGCCGTCGATCTCGACGCTCAGCAGAATATCAGCAAACCGCAACCGGTCCCCGTTTTCGAGACGTGTGCGGGCAGTCAGCTGTGCATCATTGCGGAAAGAGCCGTTGGCGCTTCCCAGATCCGTTAGCCAGAACGCGTCGGCATTCTGATCGAGCTGTGCATGACGCCTGCTTACCCGGGTGCTGTCGAGCCGGATCTCGACCCCTTCGGAGCGGCCGATGACGGCGGGGTAGGACGGAATATCCAGTGTTCGGCCGTCTGAAAGGCGGAAACGGAGTTGCGGATTGCGCGCAGGTGTGACGGGAACGGTCTGCTGCAGGGCTGGAGCAGGTGTCGGGCGGGCCACCTGGGGGGAGCCCGGTGAAACGGATTTCGGGAGCGCAACGGGAGACCCTTTGGGCTTGAGGACAGGCGGCGGAGGCGGGGGGGCCGACGGGCCGGCTTTTCTGTCTGCTTTCGTGCCTGCGACCGCTTTTGCCGCAGCTCCGACGGCGGCCACGACTGCGCCGGAAGCGGCAACCGCGGCGCTTTTCGCGGCCTGACCGAACAGTCCGCCGATGTCATCGGTATCCGGCAATACAGAGCTGCCAGGGGAGCCTGTTCCACCAGCGGGCTTGCCATGCGGCAGGGATTCGATCGGCCGTTGGTTGATCCCGTCGAACTCTTCCTTCATGTTGCGAAGTCTGCCGGCCGTATCGCGCTCGTCTCGCGTTTCTCCGGTGAGGCCGATGAAAAGATCATGCAGTGTCCCGCCTGCCGGAGATTTGACCGTGATATGAAGGCCCTTGTCGCTTCGAAGAACAGACCATGTTATCGTTGCAGGACCGTTCAGGACGGCGCTTTGCAGCAGACCTGCACCCAATGATGCCGAGAATTGATATCCCGGGCGGATCAGCCTGAGTCTGCCGTCTTCAAAAACGCCGTCCCAGCGGCTCTCTGCCACATTGCCGCCAAATCCCGGGATTCCACCGGGAAGCATGGCTGTGGCAGCGATTCCCTGAAACAGGGCCAGCGCGGCGTTTACCGTGCCGGCGGGATCGGAACCCGAATCAACGCGTCTGGCAAGTTCATCGAGAGCCGGCTCGAACGTGGTCAGGACAAGCTCTGTCGCGCCGCTCATGTGGTTGCTCCTCCGCCTGCCGGCGGGCCGATGACAAGCTGGGTTACCAGACAGTCATACCGCACGACGAGCATGACCATCAGGACGACGGCCACGCCGACCTGCGGAAGGTCGCACATCGCGGCTTTGATGATCGTGAACGCATTCTCGATATTCCCCGTCAGCTTGCTCAGAAAAGCCGCCGCCGCACTTGCTGCACCGCCCGTGACCACGATGCCGATCAGAATGACCGCAAGACCGCCGATGGTTACGAGAGTGTTGACGATATCCATGATCTCGTCGATGGCGGCGGTCGCCTTCTCATAATCCCCGTAGTCGGCCGACATGTCGCCGACCTCCAGCGCGAACCTGTGGCGACGCGCTTCCCAGTCTTTGGGGGCATCCATGTGTTTTGCCATCATATGAACGAAGCCGACCACCTTTGTGGGCTCGCGGCCGAACAGATTCAGCCGCATGCGGGCTTCATCCATCGCGAACTCTTTGTTGTCGGTTGCGTTGTCTGAGCCCATGACGGCATCGATAATGGAACCGACAGCCGTGTCGATGATTTTGCCAATGCCGGAATCGGTAAACGAGCCATCCCAGTCCTCGACTTCATCGGCGACACGTTTCATGTCGATCTTGAGGAACTGGGCGACCTTGGCGAGCACTTCATCGCCGAAGCCGGCAATTTTTTCCAACACCGGCGCCAGCAGGGAACGGCCGGCTTTGCAGAGCCAGGCGAACGCGGTTGTCAACGCGGTCTTGAACAGCGTGCCGAGCTTTGAAAGAAGGGTTCCGACGATGTCCAAGACCGTTGCGAACACGCTTTTCAGGGATTCCCAAAAGGAGGATATCCACTCTGGCGCTTCTTCAACGGCTTCCTTTGCCGCTTTTGCGGCCCAATCCTTCAATTCATCCCATCGGGAGGCCGCTTCGCTCAGTTTTGCCTGGAAGCCGGAAATGCGCTCCTGAAGTTTTTGGGCAAGGCCCGAGATCGCTTCGATCAGCCCGTCGATCAGCCCGCCGATCTTTGTCTTGATCGTCCGGCCGAAGCTGCCCAGTTTCTCGAGGAGCGAATTGAACCCGTTCTGGAGCTGCTTCAGATAGGGCATCAGCTGGTTGATGACCGGGCTCGTGAACTGGCTTGCCATATCGCCGAACCAGGATGCGCCGCGCACGATCCATTTTCCGAAACGGGTATTCGCGAGCCATTGAACGATCCGTTGCCCTTTTTCGAGCAGCCAGCCGCCGAGCTTCTTCAGATTGTCGCTTGCGCTTGCAATACTGAGCCCTATATTGACAATGCTCTTGAGCAGATTTTCGAACCGGTCGCGCGTGAGATCCTCATGGCATTTGAAGCGTTTGAAATAAATGCTGGATCCTTCCAGGGCAGCTCCCAGAAGGGATGCGCCGCCGAGAACCGTGTCATACTTCTCCTCGGTCATTTTCGCGATCTGCTCGCAGAACGTTTGTCTGTAGGTGCGGACCTGCTTCACGAAATCGGGAGAGAAAAGAGCGAGGTTGATGCGGTCGCTTTCGAACCGGGCTTCATAATCGGCGATGACGGATTCGGCTTCCTGATGGAGCGCCGTCAGCGGCACTTCGCCGGCTTCGGGATCGGTCGGCAGCTTGACGGGCCTGGCTTCGAGTTTCGCCTGCTTGAATGCCGTTTCCAGCTCGGGAATGATCAGTTTGTACACTCCCTGTGTTCCGCTTCGCACGGTCATCGAAGCTCCGCCGGCTTCGCCGAACGTGAAGGAGACCGAAGCGTTGGCGATGGGAAAATGAACGGTTTTCTCGTCTGGAATCTCGCATGGAAGCAGCACTGTGCCTTCAATGGCCGGCCCTGTGAGCAGCTCCGGCGCGATTTCGAACGGTGTTGCATCCTTGTCGTCGCGGATGCCCTTCTTCTTGACGGTGATGAAGCCGGCAATGTTCGGTGCGAGAACCACTGTGATGGGTTTTTCGAGCGGCTGTCGGGCGTCACCCTCGCCGATCACGATCTGCAGCTCGTCGAAAAGCCGCATTCCGGGCTTGTAGACAAGCTCGTCGGGCGGCGTGTAGGTGAACTCGACCATGCCTCTCGCGTCGGTTCGGCCCGAGTCGATCGTCAGCGCGCCGGCGGGTCTCCCCTTCGAGGCGCCGGACCAGCTCAGCGCAATCGCCGTGTCGGCAAGCGGCTCGCCGCGGCTTTCCTCGGTCAACTCCAGAGTTATCGTGACGGGGTTTCCGGGGAGTGCCGGCAGTTCGGGGGAAAAGGTCACGACGGGCTTGATCGCCGGTGAAAACAGACTTACAGGTATTTTCAATTCGCCGTCGGGGCGTTTCTGCTGGCCTGAGGTGCTCCAGGCATAGATCTGAAGCGTGCCAACCGCCGGTTCTTTCAGGTCGCCCCGTGGTTTCGGCGTCTGCCAGTGGCTGTCGGGCGGCAGCATGTTCTTCTGCGCATCGGTGCAGACGAGCAGCTCTTTCTGCAGATCGCACTGAAACGTGAATTTGTATGCGTCGTCGGGGGCACGATACATCTGGCCGGTTTCCGGGTCAGGCTGCTCGACCCAGACCGAGAGCCTGGCGACGGTCTTCGCATCGGTCGGGATCCACATCTGACCTTCTTTCCAGCAGTCGTCGGGTTGAACGCTCCAGCCCATGACGACGCCCGGCGCCTGTACCTGAACCGAACACTCGGCTTTCAGCTTTTGTTGTTTCCCTTCGGCGTCCGGAGGCGTAAACGCTTCGACGGTTATGGGAATCGGCTTGTCGAACTTGGACTCGCCCGGTGCCCGGGTGAACTCGTCGGTTACCGAAACATCCGCGATGACAAGTTTATCCTGCTGCGAAAGAGAGAAGGAGAGCCAGGTTTCCGGAGTGCCGGTGACGCCGAGATTCGCGATCTCGCAAGGTTCGTAGGCCTTCGTTTTTGGATCGAGCGCCTTCAGGCTGATATGCATGCGCGCGGGCGTCCATCGCCTGGACGTTGCATCGTAAGGAATATCGAATGTCTTTCCGGAACTGGTTGCCATCGCGTTGCGCTCCTGCTCAATAAACCTCGAGAACGTATTCCGCCGCGCCACCGGGGGTGACACAGACGCTTGCGGTGCATGTCTGGCCGCCGCCGCTGCCTGTAACCGTGATCCAGGCAGGCGCGGGAACCTGCCCGGCCGGAAGTGGAGAAGAAGCATTCTGGCCGACCAGACACGTTGCCCGCCAGCCGCCGCCTCCAGTTGAGAGAGTCAGCCACCGGGAGCCGTCGGAAGTGATCGAAATGCCGGCGTCGGTTGCCGGAACGGTCGGTCCGCCGTTCTCGCTCTTCCAGACAGCTGCAAGCAGCTCGCCCGGCTGTTCCGGCATGATCGTGAGAGTGTGGGTGTTCACCTGCAGACAGTAGACCGTGATTTTCGTGTTACTGTCGACGATCGCGGCACCCGCTCCGGCGCTGATCGACGGCGGAATGCCGCGTTTCATCGTCTCGGTGGCGCCTTCGCTCTGAATCCAGGAAATGAGCTGCTTGTGCAGCGGATCGCTCCGGTTCACGCCCTCGGCCCAGCCGCCGTCATGGGCCCATGCGGCCTGGTCGTGACCGAAATACCAGGCGAGCGCCGTCAGACCGGCACCGATGAAGAGCGAGACCCGAGGAGAAATCGGGGTTGCTTTCCCGCCCTGGGTGATGATGGCGCCCACCGAACCGAGAACGATCGCCCAGGCCACCGTCGTTCCCCATTCCCACGGCGCCGCGGAAAACAGACCGGCGGCAAGACCGAGACAGCCGACCTGGACGGCCGCCGGCCAGGCTACCCCTTCAGGGCCGGAAAGGGCCGGCAAGGTTGGCGGCAGGAACCTGGCTGCGCCTGAAGCAAGACCCGCGATCGGCGAGGCCAGCAGCAGGGGAAATGCCGTGCCGAGCGTGGTCAGACTCCAGAAACTCAGGGCAAGTTGCATTTGCATTGATATATATATGCTGGTGCAATATCCTGCCGTGAGACCCAGGCCGAGCGCGATGAAGTTCGGCTTCTGTGCCTGCCGAAAATGTGGAAGCAGAGCCTGCGGAAGCGCGAATGCCCGCCGTATGCCGGCGATGAATCCGGATGCGCGGAGCTTCGACCAGATGAACCAGAGAAAACCGCCGCCGACAGCCCACGAGTAGAGCGTCTGGGTCTCGTATCCATCGGAACTGATGAATTTCCCGACCCAGGTCGTGTCCTGAAACCCCTCGTTCGTGACGGCCATCAGATAGGTATGGGCGAGCCATGCGACGATTGCTGCCTTGAGCGCGGTGAACAGACGCATCGGAATGCCTGCGACAGTCTGTTTTGCCATCGCGGCCCAGGAAATACTCAGATATCCCGGAAGAGCGGTCAGGGATACGGCACCCGCCTGTCCCCCGGCGATTTCTGACGGGCTGCCGGGAATGCCGGACAGGATCGGGCTGGCCTGGTGGGAGGCCTGGAAAGGCGCGGCATGGCTTCGTCCGGGTGGCGTCGCACGCTGCCAGACCTGGCCGTCCCAGCAGAGCCAGTGGCCGCTGCCGGCCTCGATCTGCCACCATCTGCCCTCTTCATCCGTCGTGCGAAGCGCGTTCACGGCACCAACGAACGTGGTGTCGTCGATTTCTCCGCGCGCATGCTGCCCGTCAAGCTGATGATACCGGCTCTCAAGATCCGCAAACTGGGCCATCAAGGTTCAAGTCTCTCATTTCGGGTCTATGATTCTGCATCCAGCCTAAAACTTTCCGAACGTGAAAGCAATATCCCCGGTCTGCAGGAGTGATGGTCCAGGGATGAAAATACCGGCTTTCGCCCGGCGTTGATCATGAAGAATGAAGGAGGGGGCTTGACGAGGCCAGACGAGTCAGACCGCTGCTGGTGGCCATCCAGAGGTTGCCGTCCAAATCCTGGAGCATGCTCATGACCTCGTTGCCTCCGAGACCGTCGCGCGGAGTCAGAATCGTGAATGTCGCGCCGTCGAAGCGCGTGAGACCGTCCATCTCGGAGCCGAACCACAGAGTTCCCGAGCGGTCTTCGAAAATGGAGCGGCACTTCTGGCCGGCCAGTCCGTCAGCCTGTCCCCAGGTCTTCAGATGCGCGGTTCCCGTCGCCCACCCCTCGATGCAGGTGAGGCCGCCTCTATCGAAAAACCCCGTGCCGACCCAGATGCGATGCCGTCTGTCCTCGCCCATGGCAACCACATTCGCGTGTGGAAGCTGGTCCGGCGGCGCATAGGTCGTTTTTCCACTGTTTGCGAATCGCACAAGCCCTCCGGCGGGAGCGGCATACGAGCCGAACCAGAGACCACCCTGCGAATCTTCGAAGATGGTCTTTATCTGATCGTGTAAAAGTCCGTCCTGTCTGGTCAGGAATTTCCAGGTGCCGTTGTCGAGCCGTGCAGCGCCGTTCCAGGTGCCGGCCCAGACCGTCCCGGACCGGGTCATGGTCAGCGCCATGACTTTTCCCGCCGGCATGCCGGACGGGTTTTCCCGCCACGATCCGTCGATGCGTGCTGCCAGACCACGTTCATGGCCGACCCACAACGTGCCTGAGGCATCGAGCACAAGCGCTTCAATCCCATGAAGCAGGGGCGTGCCGGATGGCAGGGCAACCTCGATGCCGCGCCGCCAGTCGACGAGAAGCAGACCGTCGCGGCCGCCCGCCCAGAGAAGGTCGCCCTCGAGCTGAAGCGCCCGGAACTGACCGGCACGGGCCAGAGTGAGCCATCCCGGCGTGGACTGCGGCGGAGCCGGCGAACTCCACGGATTCATCAGAAGGAGCGCCAGCAGAATGACCGCCGCGCCCCACCATGCCGATCCGCGCCGGGGACATGGAACCGTCATCGGTTTGGTACCGCCCGCCGCTCATCGTTCGACAGGCTCACCTCTTTTTCAGCCCATGAAAGCGCGTGACGGCCACGCATGTCGGCGAGGCGCAGCAGCAGAGGAAGCGCCGGCTCCATCCATGGCTGTGTATAGGCGAGATCCGAGAGCCTGCGAAAAAGATCAAGCCGGTTGGAGACCGTAAAAGCCACGGTTTTCCCGGAACAATCGAGATTCCACCGCCGTGCCGCAATCTTTGCGGCGGTCTCTCCGTCCTTCATTTCAACTTCGATGCGGAATGGGCCGCCCCATGAGGGAAGCTCCGCGCCGGGTGATCCGAGGGATGTGCGCGCGGCCTGAGCCAGCCCTGCGCGCCATGCTTCCGCAGAGTTTTTTTCCGGAGCGCGACCGGGTTGAGATTTCATGATGCTGTATGTGTGAATGCCCGGCATTGCCGTGGCAGCCTGTTCGCATGCGACAGGACAACCGGAAAACAACCTGGTTCGTAGCTGGTGCCTGCCGGGAGCGTTGAGGGCGCCCGCGAAAAGTTCTGCTTCGCATAACGATCTCCCATCGATGCAAACCCGGGCGAACCGGGAGGTCAGCGTGTGCGGGAGAAAACCGCCGGTTCCCGAGGCTGCATGAAACCCGATCATGGCGAGCGTGTCGGCAGGTGGCGGATGTCCGATTCCGGGGACCGGGCCGGCCTTGTAGCCCTGGTGGAGAACAGCCCGCCGGTCGAGGCCGCGTCGAAAGATATTGAATCCGGTCCGGTGAAAATCCTGGACCCAGATGTGCGTTGCTCCGGCCTCGAAAAAAGCCTTCACAACCGCATCGGCATCCCGCGTCAGCTCACGGCATGCGCACGCCCATTCCTTTGTGCAGAGCATCGAACCGGCGCGGTCGTAACACCCCGAGCTGCCTTCGATATCCGTGAGCAGCAGAATCTTTCGACCCGGATGTTCTTTGTGGTGTGAGCCCGTCATGGCAGCCACCAGTTTACCACGGTTTTCCGTCGGCCGTTCTCATCGGGCTGGACGAGGGTGGCTCCTCTGAAAATCATGCGGCAGAACCCCGAAATACCATTCAAGAGAATGTAAGGGCGGGTGTATTTCAAATGGTATCTTTGAGGTTCATTGAAAATAAGGGGCGGGGAGGTTTCGCGAAGTTGCGCAGAAATCTCTTACGACGCATACTTGGAATACAAGAATACGGAGATTGCGGGAGGCATCATGTTCGACGGCGGCAACAGGCGAACTTCGCGCAGAGACGGGTTTCGCTGGGTTCTGATGATTATTTTCCTCTTTCAGATATTCTTTACATTTCATCTTGCCGGCAAGCTGCAGGAACAACTCGGGCTTTGTACGGTCTTCAAAAGTGCGGAAGAAACGGACCGTCCGATCGACGGTCAGTATGTTTGCCTGCATGGAGATGTCGTGAAAGAAAATGCGCAGGTCATAGATCCTGCGTTCGAGAAAGAGTTCTGCCGGCTTCTGAGAATCGATGATCCGGTGCGGTTTGATGCTGTTTTTACGCATTCGGTCAAGCGTGGCAAAAATTCGTATACCGTTACCGATCGTACCATTTCCGGCAAACGGGATTTCAAGGTGCTTACTTCGGCCGGGGAAGTCGGTCTCCGCCGCCGGGGTGACCGCATATACTCGTTCCATTCCGTGTCGCTGAAACCGCAATCCGGTTTTTCGACCTACAGTCCGGTTTCGACATCGCTCCACGTCACGTATTTTGCCCCGCGCCAGCTTTATCTGTTTGGATTGGCTTCCAGAGATTCGAAGGGGGCAACCACTCTCGATGGTGATTCCAGAAAACCACTGATTGTTTCCGAGATCTCCAAATCTTCGCTGATCAATCAGACACGGTTCGCTTCGGTCCTGACCGGGGCGGCAATCGTGTATTTTCTTACGACGTTGTTCATTCCCTGGAAAAACTCGATCCGCCGGCAGATCGAGCGGACGCCGTCCATCTGCTACATTTTCGATGTGACGGGAGGCCCCGAGTCTATCGCCATTTTCCTGTTCGTTCTGTACGCGGTTGGAAGCCTGATTTTGGGCATCGGGTTCGCCAGTGATCACCAGTTTCGCGTCGATCAGGTGAATGCGGTTCTGTTCCTGGGTTTCAGCATTCTCGTGCATGTGTCGCGCGGCGTCGAGTATTTCTATGTTGCCGACAAACGTGACGGGTATCTGTACGAGTATTCGCGCGGCTTTTTCACCTTTTCCAAGGTCAGGCTGGGCCTGATTTCCACGCTGAAACTCTGGATCGACGTGCAGCGGGGCAGCAAAGGCTCGAAAAGTTATTACCTGAAGGCGGGCGTTCCACAGGGAAAAACCTATGATCTCGGCGGAACCGGCTCGTCAGAAGCGACTCTCAGAGAAATCATGAGCGAGTTCAACTTCTTCCGCGGCCGTCGCCCCGACGTCGAGGGTTGCAATTTTCCGGCATAGCAGCTTCCCGGGAGTCTCTGCCTTCAGGAAACGATGGTCAGTTCCCGCTTCCGGCGGCTTCGAGCGCGCGCCGGGCCTGGTCGATTTCGCGCAGTTCCCGCAGCGCAGCGATTGCCTCGGGATCATCGGTTGAGCGACTCTGCGTCAGGCCGGTATACGTGCGATACGCGTTTTCACGCAGTTTGCGGAGTTCGAGGGCCGTTTTCCCGGCATATTTTTCCGGCATCTGAATCGAAGCCCCGGGTTCCTGGGGGGCGATGGCGGCATTGGCGGCATTGACGGACCCTGCTTCCGTGGTTTCAGAAGCGGTTCCGGCAGAGGTTGAGGCGTTCATGCCCTGCAGCAGTTCAAGAGCTGCGAAGTATTCATCGGCGGTCCGTTCGGCTGCTTCGAGGTTTTTGATCTCATCTTTCTTCTTGTCGCGGGCGACGACCTGGTATATCGGAAGTTTCTGAAGGGCAGCCCGAGCACCTGCAAGCGACTGTTTTACTTCGCGGCGTTTGAGATCGGCCTCGTTCCACAGGGCCTGAAGTTTTTCCGCGCTGCCTTCGCCTTCGCCGGCGCGCTGGCGTATCTGAACAAGCTGAGCGAAGAAGCGTTCCTGGGGAGCGAGTGCCGCTTCCGCCTGTTCCAGTGCCTGGCGGTTTTTCCATTTGGTGATCGGGGTAAGCCAGCCGGTGGACCGGGAGTTCCACAGCGCCGTGCGAACGGCTTTGTCGGCCCGAAGAAGCGCCTGCGCACGGTCGCGCATCGGAGAAGAGGAGCCCGAGTCGTCGATGATCTGGAATGCCATCAGACGGGCGGCTTTCGAGCGGGCCTCGGCCAACGTATCGATGGACGGACGGAACGGCCAGAACCACGGCCATTCGCGCCGGACATCCTCGATGCGCTGTACTTCAGCGATTGCCGCGGTGAAATTGGCGTTGGTTACGAGCTTGCGACCGTCATCGGCGAGGCCGAGAGCCGAAAACTGCTTCCGCTGCTTCGACACGCCTGCCTGGTCTTTTTCAAGACCTTCTGTAGCGTATGCTATGATTTCAGGGAAGGTCAGGTCGTGGCGGCAGAGCAGTCCTTCGACGAATCTCTTGACGACCTGCTGATGACGGGCATCGTTGGCGATGCTTCCGCCGACAGCATTTCCCGCGATCTGTGAAAACTTGTTTTTCAGGCCGTTCGACATGATGCCGTCGATTGCGTGACAGGCCACGAACGTGAAAATATCATTCGCCTTGCCCGATCGGAGTGATTTATATAATGCATCAAATACAAACGCCTTCGTTTTGTCTTTCAGTGTGCCGGCAAGGGTTACCCGGACGCTGTCGGCGCGGTCGGCACTTTCAATCGAGGCCTTCGCGGTCTTCAGATATCCATGTTCACGAAGCATGTCGGCGACGTCGTTCACGCTCCGGTCGACGTTGTCACGGCGATCCGCGTAGAAGGCATCCATCTCGTCGAGCAGTTCAGGCCGCTCGGCCATCAGGTAGTCGGCGATCGTGCGCACGCCGACGACGGTAGGCAGAAAGGCGTTTCCAGCGGTCTTGAGCTGCTCTGCCGTCAGCATGCTGACCTGGGAGTCGCGGTCGTGTTCGGCCTTCATCGATGCTGCAAGCAGCCGGACCGGCAGATTGAGCGACTGCTGCCGCAGAAGCTCCTTCATCTCGCGATACGTGAGAATATCGATGCAGAGCTCGCACAGCTGGTGATTGATGTAACCCGCGTTTGGCAGCGGAGCCGTCAGCTTGGTGCCGGGGTAGCCCTCGGCGGCATGCGCCGAAGGAACTTCAGCGAACAGGTGACCGGCCCAGCCCAGCGCCATTGCCACGTCTGAAAGACCATACCGGGAATCGCTTTTGGCAAGTTCGACCATCCGCAGAATCGTCTCCGGGTCGAAATGAAACTCACGCGGAAACTCGTCGCCTGCATTGAATTTGATGTCAGGGGCAGGGCCACCACCGATAAACAGGTTTTTCATCCCGGCGGGAACGGCCAGCAGATGCCGGGAATCGAGCGCAGCCTGGGAATACGCGCGGGCATTTATCGCCAGATGCGTCATGGGCCCCCATGCGGAAAGCGGTCCGGCAATCAGCCCCAGCGCAAGGATCGCGAAGATTTTGGTGATCGATGCCTGATGGCGCATATGGAGCCTCCAATACGGGACAATTTTCTCTCATTATACAGAAATACCGGCCATCCCGGAATACCGGGCCCAATACGGAGATGCTTTTCCGAGACTTACTCGGCCGTGCGCTGTTTGATCTGGGGAAAATACCGGACGGCGTCGGTCTGGCGTGCGTGCGCTTTCGCATTTTTCAGGATGCGGTCTGTTATGCGTTTACGCTCATTCGGATCGGGATACTTGCTCGGATTTTCAGCCACTCGCGCCAGGCTGGTATAGTCAGGTTCATAGACGACACGCATGCGGATCCATGATTCGGAAGAGGTGACCGTGGCTGATGCGGAAAGCGGCGTCACCGTGAGTTGTGTCGTGAGGGGTGACGTCGCGAGTTGCGGGAGGCTTGCCTTTTCCGGGGTGATCTTGAAATCGGGAGTCGCCTCGAAAAAGACTTCAACGTCTTTCGGCATCCCGACTTTTGCCCGAAGCGTCGCGACCAGGAACAAGGCATTCGACCCGGTAGCCACCGGGCCGGGTTCGAGTGTCATGACGATGTTTGCAGGCAGCAGATACCTGAATTCGGAAGCTGCTGAAACAGTCGATAAGGTCAGGAGAAACATAAAAAACACGAGTGGTTTGCTGCACATGCGGATCGTCTTCATATTATATCTCCAGCTCTATTCTATTTTTTTCTGCTGTTCTATTGTAAACGGGTTCTTTTGATTGCCCGACCTGACCTCGACTTCCTGACCGGCCGGCTGCGCACCGGATGTTGCAGGGTCGTGTTCCGCCATGTCCGGTGTGGAAGAAGAGATGTTCGCACGGGCGGCAGCCCGCGTTGCTGCATCGGCTGCTGCTTGACGAGCCTGCAGATATCCGTTCACGCCGGCGGCGGTTCCAAGGAAATGCCTCATCTGGTCATCGGTCAGTTTGCCCCTGGTACACGTGTCGAAAATTTGAGCAACGCTGCTCGCCTGGTCGGGGTTCCTGACGACGTAATCCGTCAGAAAATCCGACAGGGTTCTGTCGTCTTTGTTCGTTGCGCGGAAGGAAAGATACATGTTCTCCATGCCGCCCGGAAGCTTTGATACTTCGAGCATGACAAGGGCATTGATTCCTTCGACGCGCGTCAGCGTCATTCCGTCGACGGCGCTTGCCGAGGCGGTATCGTAAACCCCTTTCGTGCGCTCGATCTTCACATCTTCAAACACCTTCGGCCACCAGCTCGCAAGGTCTGGTGAATCGTGCATCTGCAGAAACTCGGCCCAGCCTTCCACAAAGGATGCCCGCGGCTTTGATGCTTCGTTGATGTAGTGCATTCCATCGGGGCCGTAGGGAAAATCGCGTTCGATCTGTGTGCGATCCATGGAGTGCGCGGCCTCGTGTACGAGAGTGGAACGCGCATCTTCTTCGCCGTCGGGGTTGTTGTAGCGCATCGAGTTGAGCTGAATCAGTTTGCCGTTGCTGTAGGGCCAGAAATCGCGCAGAACGCTCTCGCTGTCGTGGCCGTTGGTGTCGGTCAGAACGATTTCGACCTTGTCGCGGCAGCCCTGTCTCATGCGGTCGAGCAGTGCCTGCTCTTTTGCCTTTCGATAGGCGGCCAGAAGGCCCCGCTGACCATCCGTAAGCCTGCCCGTGTCGGTGGCGACACCCATCAACTGCAGAAGATGAGCTTCATCACGAACCTTTGTGACGAACATCTTGTACCGGGTCTGGTTATCATCGGAGCGGACTTCCTGGCGGCCTTCCTGCGTGAGATCGATCTTGAGGAGGCGTTTGCGAAGGCTGGATGCGGGAATCCGCTTCGCTCCGCTGACAAACTCGCGCACGGCCGCAACCGCCGCCGCCGCGGTTCCGCTTCTGACGGGGATGACCTCGTCGATGCGCTGATAATAGAAGGAAAATTCGAAGGAGTCCAGCGGCTGCTCGATGCGGGGTGCTTCGGCTGCCGGCGCTCCCTGCTTGTTCGCGCGCCCGGTCAGGCGCTTCGATGTGGTCTGGGCAAAAGCAAGGGTCGCAAGCAGAATTGCCGACAGGGCCAGCAGAGCAATGCGGTTACGACGATTCATTTCTTCTGCCTCCGGGAAGCTGGGGAATAGAACCACCTTTGATCAGTATACTCCATGCTCTATCGCTTTGAAGCCCCAGAATACGGGTTCATTTTGGCATCATGCTGGAGAGAACTGCGTAAAAGCCATGCATGAATGTCATGAGGGTGTCGGCGCCCGGTTCGGGAATTCTGCCCGGCGGAAACAGGTTGCGCACATCAGCGTGATGCGCGGCAGCTCCGATCTCCAGGGGGGTGACGCACACGCGGATTGCCGGGCTGCCCTCTTGCGGGAAAATCATCTCGAATCCGGTGATGAGCCCTCTCTGGCGCTGGAGAATCACCGTCGGTGAGGCGTTCGGCTCTTTCGAAAAGACCAGTTCCGCGGGCGTTTCAAGACACCAGGGGTGTGATTCGCGGAGCTTTTTGATGATGTGGGCCGGCGTTTCGGGGTGGACGCCCAGATCGATTGGCCTGGATGCAATCATGGTGGCGAGATTCACCACGAGATTCATCGCGAAGTCGCCTTCCGGAGCGCGATCGATTCGGATGGTTGGAATCGGGATCCGTCGTTCCGGCCCGGAAATGAAAAGCGTCCGCTTGCCGGCAAGATCGAGCAGGCATGTCGCCGTAGCGCCCATGGCGAGGTAGCGGAACGACGCCTCGGGCGAGGAAAGCGCCAGAAGTGCGTAGTCTCCACGTTTCAGACTGATCGTGCCGCTGCCGCAGACTCGTTCACCCTGCCTGATCGCCAGATCGAGCCTGAAAGCATCGATATCCGGCGTTATCGGAAGAAGCGTCGCGGAAATGGACGTTTCGAGGGATGTCCAGAACTCCGTCTCTGAGGCCACAGGACGGGCGAAATCCGCGGCGGAAAGCGGAAGCGCGAGGAAAAGGGCTCCCAAAAGCGCCACAAGCGGCACAAATCCGTGAAAACTGAATCGTTTCATGAAAAATGCCGTTTTGTATTTTTATAACTATACATTGCTGTATCTCCTCTGTTCCTGTTCCGGCTGCTTTTGAGACCTGAATCCCCAGCCTGTTCATTCTGAAGGAGCGCAACAGGAAAGTCAACGGGAGTCAGGATGCATCAGGCGAGATTGCTGCTTCTGATGACATCTTCTTTCCTCGCATCCCGGATCATTATATGATATGACCTGAGCCGGATCGAAGAGGCCGAATTCCTGTTGAAAGGTCTGAAAACGCGTATGGGAGCGAGTGTGCACCGTGCCAGATGGGATTCATACCGGCTCGTTCTGGCAATTGTGGCTTGCGCCCAGGTGATCGCGGCGCTGGCGCTCCTGTCTCTCGCCATAGGCGGATACGGGTTGATTCGCAGGCTTTCCACCGCCGAAAGCATCGACAGGCCTGTCGCCGGAAAGCAAGTTTGCATCAATGGCGAAGTCAGCATGATCCTGCCTCCCACCGTTTCCCGGGACACGAAAAAATTCGAAACCGAGTATTTCGAGCGAAGGAAGGGGCTGCACCCGGTCTGGTTCGAAGCTGAGTTCACTCATGTCGAGAAGCGGGGAAAATCGAGCAGGACCCTGCTTGACGAACGCCTGCGGCTTGAATACAAATTTTCCGTCAAGACCGACTGGGGCCTGATCTTCGTGGATGACACATACCCTGATTTTTACTCGAATCGCGAAGAGACGCGTTACGACGCCGATCTGCTCCGCGCCTTCAGTCCGCCTTCGACGCAATTCAAGGTGACCTATTTTGCGGCGCCGTATGTGTATGTCATTGGTGATACCGCGCTGGCACCGGACGGCACCCTGGTCATATCCGGCAAACCCGACAGGCCGGTGATCATTTCCCAGCTTTCAGACAAGCAGCTGATCCATGGAACGGGTCTCGGCATTGCCGCGTGTGTTCTGGCATTGGGATATTTCCTCTTTTCCGTGTTCTTCCCCTGGAAGTCACCCCTGAGAAAGAAGTTCGAATGGATGCCGAATGACTTTTTTGTGCTCGATATGGCCGGCGGCAGTGAAAGAATAGCGATGGGGCTCATTATCGCTGCTCCGTTCGCGCTCATGTTCATCGCGGGCATCTTCCAGGTTGAGTGTCCACACCGGCACGAGAGCGTGTCTTTTTTTGCGGCATGCTTCTTTGTCTATGCCATGCTGGTGCATATTTCGCGTAGTATAGAATTCTTTTATCTGGCCGACCGGCGCGATGGGTATCTCTACTCCATCCACCGGGGACTGATATCGACCGAACGCGTGCGGCTGGCTCCGCTGAACAGGCTCAAACTCGAAGTCATCGAAGTCTGGCGGGGGAAAAACAGGTTCCATCTGCTTGCCGCTTCGGCACCCGGACTGGCGCAGGTGGAACTTACCAGCGGGTTCGTGTTTGAAGACGCCGCGCGGCAGGTCGAAACGGGTTTTGTCGCGTTCATCGCGGGTGTTCCTGCATCTGCGGAAAATGCTGCCCGACCGGAGATTTTCGACCGGGAGTAACTCTGTTACACTGTCCGAAGCCGTACGGCAACGACCAAAGGGGGATCTGATGAATAATTTCAGAAATGTGCTGGTGGCAATCGGCGTCACACTGCTCGTGGGCGTGGCCGCGGGCTGGTTGCGTTACTGGCTCGGGTTCGTCGTGATATTTCACGGTGCTGCGTGCGCCGGCATCATAGGCTGGCTGTTCCATCGTGCCCGGTCCGTTCCTCCGGGAGATGTTGAAGAGTCGAACTCCCAGGCCTGGCGTTGGTCGCTGCCGCTTCTGGTGATCTTCTGGGCCGGCCAGACCGCCGGAATCGGCCTTGCCCAGCCGTGGTTCGAGCCTCTTGAGTATCTTGGCGGCATCGTTTCCGGGAACGGCGTCGAGACGTTTTTTGCCATGGGCGAGACCAGGACCTACGGGGGCGGCATGTCCGGTTTCATGTGGATATTCTGCGTGCTGCTCGATGCGCTGATCATGTGGATCCTTCTCGCCGTTGCCCTTCGGGACGATGACCCTCGCAAGGCGGGGACTGCTGAGGAAGAAGATGATGACAAAGAACCGGATGAGGAAGAAGAAGAGCCTGCTGACAGTGAGTCCGGCACGAATGGAGACCGATCATGAAAACAGCTGACGATGGAATGTCTGGAAAACGCCTTCTCGGGCTTCTCTGCTGCGTGATGTTGTGTGGCGTTTCAGGCTGCGTTTTCGACGGCGAGTCGGATGTGGATGTCGCCTGGAGCGCTCTCAGAAAGGGTGACCTGAATCAGTCGATCAGATTCTCAAGCCGGGCGATCAACTTCGGCGGTCTCTCCGGCGAGAAACTGGGCTCTGCCTATGAATGCCGCGCAACGGCAAACTCGCAGAAAGACAAGTATGACAGGGCATTAGCTGATCTGGACAAGCTCGTGGAACTGCGGCCCGGGTATGCAGGCGCCTATCTGACGCGTGGCGACGTGCTGCTGCACGCGCGGGATTTTGACCGGGCGCTTGCCGACATCGACAGGGGACTTCAGATTGCTGATCCGAAGGGCGAATCGAAAAGCGCATTTCTCGCGAAACGCTACATCAGCCGCGGAAGCATCTGGCTTGCGAAGAATGCTGCGGCGAAGGCCATGGCGGATTTCGACCGGGCGCTCGTTCTCGAGCCGGCTTCGCTCGATGCGCGGATGGGCCGCAGCTATGTTCTGGAATCCCTCGGCCGGAAGCGCGAGGCGCTGATCGAGATGGAACTCGTCTGGCAGTCCGTTTCCAAACGACTGCTCATGCCGCTCGACAGGCAGAGCACGTATCTGAGGCGGGTGATTTCCCTGCGGATGGCGAACGGCTTCGACGGCGCGACCCCCGCGAACGTCATTCCAGCCGAAGCCGCGCCGATTCCCGTTTCTGAAAAGACCGAGACGGAGCTTCCCGTCGAAGCCGTGGAAACCCCGGAATCCGCAGGATCTCCGGACGGCATTTCCGAAAAAAACCTGGACAAGCCCCTCCTGGGAAAATAAGGGAATCCGCATCAGCGCCTTGCGTGAAACTCGTAGTGCGCGTAATAGTATATAAATATAAGTATAAAATACAGTCATTCGTTGAAAGGAAGATCCTGTGGCCAGAAAAAGCTCGAAGGGAACCGCCAACTCGGCGGCCGGTGTGTGCTGGAATCTGAAAGATCTGTATGCGTCTCCGAAAGATCCCGCACTGGAAAGCGATCTTGGAAAAGCCGGGAAGCGCGCGGTCGCATTCGAGAAGAAATACAAGGGCGCTCTGAAGCGCGGGGTGAATGGAACGACACTGGCCGCGATCGTGAAGGAGTATGAGGAAATCCTCGTCTTGCGCGACCGGCCCGCGATTTACGCAAACCTGCTGTTCTCGGCCGATACGCAGAACCCCGAATACGGCCGTCTCATGCAGAAGGTCCAGGAACGGACGACCGCCATCCACACGCATCTGATCTTCTTCATGCTGGAATGGTGCGCCCTTGGCGAATCGGCGGCGAAAGCGCTGATCGGCCACAAGGCTGTTTCCCGCTGGCGCCACTTTCTCGAAGCCTCCCGTCGGTACCGGCCGCATGTTCTGTCCGAGCCGGAAGAGCGGATCATCGAAGAACTGGAGAATACCGGTTCGCAGGCGTTCGTGCGGCTTTTCGACGAGACGCTGGGTGCAATGCAGTTCCCGGTTAAGGTCAAGGGGAAGACCCGAGATCTGACCGAGCAGGAGGCCCTCTCGATGCTGTATGACCCCGACCGGGAGACCCGTCGTGCCGCGGCCGAAGGCCTGACGGCAGGCTTCGAGAAAAATCTGCGACCCCTCACATTCATGTTCAACACGCTGACGCAGGATCACGCGACGATCGACAGGCTGCGCAACTACCCGCACCCGATGGCGAGCCGCAACCTCTCGAATGAAATCGACGCGAAGACCGTCGATATGCTTCTCCGCATCTGCGATGAGAACACGGGAATGGTCAGCCGGTATTACAGGCTGAAAACCAGGCTGCTCGGCCTGAAGAAGCTTTACGAATACGACCGGTATGCTCCTGTCGCTCAGAAACTGCCTTCGTGTTCCTGGAACGAGTGCCGTGAGATTGTGACATCGACCTACAAGGCGTTTTCCCCGAAAACCGGCGAAATCGCCGACACGTTCTTTGCGAAAAAATGGATCGATGCCGAACTGCGGGCCGGAAAACGCGGTGGCGCCTTCAGCGCTCCCGGAACCCCGGACATGCATCCCTATATTCTCGTGAATTACAGCGAAAGGCTGCGGGATGTGAGCACCGTTGCCCATGAGCTTGGCCACGGCATTCATCAGCTTCTCTCCCAGGAGCGCGGCTATATTCAGTCCGATACGCCGCTCACGCTGGCTGAAACCGCGAGCGTCTTCGGTGAGATGCTGACATTCCACGAACTGCTCGAACGGCAGACGGAGCCTGAGGTGAAGCTGGCGCTGCTATGCGGAAAGATCGAAGATTCCTTCGCGACGGTGTTCCGGCAGGTCTGCATGACCCGCTTCGAGCAGAAGCTGCACAAGGCCCGCCGTGAACAGGGCGAACTCACCGCCGACCAGTTGAGCGAGATGTGGATCGAGACGAACAAAACGATGTTCGGCGACTCGGTCGAGCTGACTTCCGGGTATCGGCTCTGGTGGTGCTATATAACTCATTTTATTCATTCGCCATTCTATTGTTATGCGTATGCGTTCGGCGAACTGCTCGTTCTTTCTCTGTATGCACTGTACCGGAAGAATGGAAAATCATTCGTTCCGAAGTATATGGAGCTGCTTTCGGCGGGCGGTTCCGAAAGCCCCGAAGAGCTGACGAGGCGGATGGGTCTCGATATCACGAAGCCGTCATTCTGGAAAGCCGGCATCGCGCTGCTGTCGGAACTGGTCGACGAAGCCGAACGCCTCGCCGCCGAAATCGCCGGCAAGAAAGCGCGACGCACCGCGCGAAAATAACCGCCCTCCCGGGGGCGGTTCTCTTTCAGGAGGCGGCTTCGCGGCGGACCTGTTCGCCGAGGTTGATGAAGCCTTTGCCGAGAATTTGCCGGGTCTCGCCGACGATGATGAACGCATTCGGATCGAACTCGTGAATCAGACTCCGCAGGATCGGCATTTCCTGGCGACGCACCGCAACGAGAAGAATATGCGTGGGCCGGCTGGTATACATGCCGAGCCCGTCCAGCCGCGTAACGCCTCGATGAAGCTCCTCGATGATGCCCCACCCGATCTCGTCGGCCTGCTTTGAAATGATCAGCACCGACCTGTAGACGGACATGCCTTCGAGCACGGTGTCGATGACGCGGCCGCTGAAAAACACCGTTATCAGGCCATAAAGAGCGAGATCCGGTCCGAAAACCATGCCGGCGATGAGGGTGATGAGAAAATTCGCGCCGAGAATCGTGTCGCCAATCGGGATATGCCATCTGTGATGAAAAATAAGGGCAACGATATCGATTCCGCCCGTTGTTCCGCCCGCGCGAAATGTCAGGCCGACGCCGATGCCAGAGAGGATGCCGCCGTAGAGACAGGCCAGCAGGGAGTCTTTCGCGAGCGGGGCGACGTGCAGCGGGCCCATCATCAGATCCGTCAGCACGGAAGTGACGATGACCGACAGCACGGTTTTCCAGACGGAGCCGAGGCCGATCATCTTCGCCTGAATAGCGAGCAGGAGCAGGTTGCCGATGAGGACCATCGTGCCGATCGGCGTGCCGACAGCGAAATACAGAACCGTGGCAAGGCCGGTCAGACCGCCTGACGCGATTTTATTCGGCGCCGTGAAACAGACCAGGCTCAAGGACAGCAGAAAAGCACTGAACAGTATCAGCAGGACATCCGTTATCCGGACGTTCGCTTGCCGGGCCATGATGATCCTCCTCGAAAACGCGTTTAGAAACGCCCCGCATGCCTGATCCGAGAATGTTCTCAGAAAGCGGCGATCCCGAGGCGGCGGAAGTCTATCATGCCCGTACCGGCGTGGCAACGCCTGGATGTGCCCTTCTCCATTGCGGTTGCATTCGGAGAGCACGTACGGTACCCTTGTAACCCTATGGGAGTCAGAGAATGAGCCGGCTGCAAATAAATGCCGAACAGGTTCTCGGCATCGTTACGATCATTGCCGAGGGGGAGATCGACGTTTACACGCTTGGCAAGCTGAAGGAAGCCGTTACATTAGCGCTTTCGTCAGGGATCTCGCTCATGGTGATCGATATCGGTCGTGTGGCCTACATCGATTCATCGGGTCTTGGGCTGCTGCTCGGGCTGCACAAGCAGCTGGAAAAAGCCCGCGGTTCCCTGATTGTGACCGGGCCGACCAGTGCGGTTCGTGAAGTGCTTCGTGTCACGAATGCTGACCGGCTGCTGAAAATAATGAACACCAAGGAAGAAGCGGCGCATCATCTTACGGATCATCCGTTCGGAACAAGATCCGCAACCGGAGCGCCTCTGAAATGAAAAAACGAGAGCCGGTTACTCTTCCTGCTGAATCCGGCCGCGATAGAAAATGACGAATTTGCAGTGTGTGCAGTTGAGCGTGAAATACGGAGACTGGCGTCCGGCGTGCGTCTTCTGGACCATCGGGGCGCTGCATTGTGGGCACAGCATGGGGATGCCTCCTGACAAGCGATTTCTGAGATTCCCTACTCGATATATCGGCAAAACCCGTCGGATTTCTGAGAGGAACTGCGATGTCGGCATCTGATGCGGCGACCGGTCACCGGCCGGCTCGCAATCTCGCGGTGTTTCAGGGAATTGTCATCCTTGTGGCGCTGCTGGTCGTCTGGCTTGCCTGGGATTTCGTACAGGAAGACGGAAAAGCCCGTGAAGAGGCTTCCCGTCGTCAGGTTGCCGTGACGGCGGACCTCGCCGTGTCTGAGATCCGATCGGCGCTGTCGGGTGCGGCGGATTCGCTTCAGATTCTTTCGCGCCTACCGGAGTTGCGTGACATGCGGCGCTACGGCCCCGCTGTTGCCCTGGCGGGAAACCTGCATTCCACGTTCCTGAGCTTTGCCGCAGATCTGGCTTTCTTCCAGCCCGCCGCGACGGTCATCATCCTCGACAGAT
>CAZQYQ010000023.1:0-27339 GCA_964597625.1 uncultured bacterium | reverse complement strand
ACTCTGGTCGCACCTGTCGACATCATCCCCAGGTTATCCCCGCATCTTCAGAATCAACCCAGTCCTGCAAGGCCACATGTCTGGCCGCTCGTTCTGGTTTTTCTCGGGATTATCGGCATCGTCTGGTGGCTGACGGTTCATACCGCTTCAGACAAATCTGGTGCCGAAACCGGCAAGGGCCCGGCGACGGTGAGCCCGGGGCCTGAGCCGCGACCATTGGTCCCCGTGAAAAAGTCTGAACCTGTTCAGGCGCCTCTTGGCGTCATTGCCTGGAGATTTGGAGATGAAGAGGCTTCAACGACCCCTTTGATGCCTGATTGCCGGATCGAAGTCCCGGCAACGGGGTATGCAGAGCTGCGTCTGGCTGGGGAAGAGCGCATTGCGGCACTTCCTGACACGCTTTTTCAGGCAGAGACCAATGGTGTGACACTGGTCCGGGGAGGGATCTGGTGCGATATCCCCCCACGCCGGGATTTGCCTCCTTTCCGCGTTCACACCCCAGAGGGAGATGTCATCGTTATCGGAACGAAGTTCGGAGTCGAGGTCGCATCTGGAAGTGTCACTGTCGATTTGTTCAAAGGCCGCATAGCTTTTCGACCGGCTTTTGGAACTTCGGATATCCTCGAGGCGGGCTCAAGTGCGGTGATATCGTCCGGCACGGTCTCTGTTTCCGAAATCCCGACCATCCGGGAGGCTTTCTGGCGCCGATGGATTGATATTCCTGTGAGCAGACGGCCTCCCATGATTTTCCAGAATGGTCGGAATCTGAAGCCGTCGGATGTTGCGGTCTCGGCTTCTTCTGCAGAAACCATTCTGCCAAAGGAAGAGCTGGCAACATCTCCAAAATCCGGATTGCCTCAACGTGTTCTGGGCAACCATCGCATTGGACGCTGATAGATTACGAATTTCAGGAGTGATGATATGAAACGACCCATGATTGCCTCGGTTCTCTTTGGCGTATTCTTCAGTCTGATCATTGGCTCTGTCGGTGTTGCGGACGGAGCGGATCCGGCCTCAATTCTGAGCAGACACAGTGTCACAGCGGCGACGGCTCTCACGCCATCCGCTGATGCGGCAAAAACCACTGCGGTTTCGAAAATGCGCATTGCGACCTACAACATCGCTCATGCACGCGGAAACAAGCGTGGCGGGCTGAATGAACTGGGAAATATCACGTATCTTTATGGGATCGGAAAGCTTCTGAAAAACGAAAAAGTAGATCTGGTCGGAATTACCGAGATTTCCAAATATGATCTTCGCTCGGGAATGTACAATCAGGCTGGTGTTCTTTCCCTCATCCTCGGATTCAAATACGTCATCGGTGAAAATGCTCGCGAAGCCCTGCTTGCAACAAGTCAGGGAAATGCCATCCTTTCGCGATATCCCATCCTGTGGTCGCGAAATCACAAATTGTATCGGGAATCCGCCAAGGAAGAACAGCGCGGCTGTCTGGAAGTGCAGCTCGATATCGGTGGAGGGCGTCACATGCGGGCGTTCGTCGCTCATCTGAGCCTCAAGGTGAATGAATCCACCCGGCAGTTGCAGGAAATCTGGGGTTTCATCAAGGATCTGAAGGAGCCGGTCGTATTAATGGGCGATTTCAACTCGCATCCCGCCGCGGAAGGCATCTGTACCATGAAAAAGAATATGACGGATGCTTCAGCCAATGTGAATACGACGTATATGAACCAGCCTGGAGATAAAATCGACTACCTCTTCGTTTCTGGCCCGATCAAGCCGGCCGGTGATGCGTGGGTAAGGGGTTTCAAGGAGGGGTATTCCGATCACGGGTGTCTTCTGAACGATTTTCAGATTCTGCCCTGATGGCATAGATCCGTGGCTCTATGTGCTCGTGATTTTTCATCAGGCGTTGGTCGCGGCTTATCGTTTGCACGGCGGCTGCCGGCCTCTCGAATAATGAGGAAGGGGTGAAAAAGCAGATGAAGAAAAGCTCGGGAATCAGATTTTTTGCCTGGCTTCTGGCATTTTTATGTGCCTTTCAGCCATTGCTTGTCGAAGTGGCTTTTGCTGAATCGAATGCCGCGCTTCAGACGGTGCGGGAGCAGCAGGCAAAATTCAACCAGACCTACAGCGAGATCATGAATCTCAAACCGATCGAGATCGATCAGGTTACCGCCAAAACCCTGTGCCTTGCTGACAGCGCAAAAGGTCAAAGCTGGGGAACCTATGAAGCCAAGATCAAAGAGGCGAACAAGGCCATCGCCGATGCCAAGGCTCAGGCTCAGCAAGCCAAGACTCTGCTCGATCTGCAGGCGATAAAAGCTCAGACGCTGGCAACCAAAAACGATGGAGTCAAATCGGATCTGATTGGTACGGTCAAAGCCAAGGCCCAACTCCAGGATGGCCTTCGTGCTGCCGGCGAGCAGATCAAGGGTGTTGGCTCGATGATGTCCAATATCTCGTTGGTTCTTGGTGTGGCATATATCGTTCTGGTTGCTGTCGGTGCCGTAGCCACGTTGGGCGTGCTGTCGGCACTGGTGACGCCGCTTTCCATCGCATCAACGGCTTTGGGGATCGTCGGAGGTGGGTTATCCGCAGCGGGAGATTCGCTTATCGCATCAAGCAAAGCCGGGGCGTCAACGGACAATGCGGTGCTTGTGGCCATCGGATGTGGCGTAACCACCGGAGCTGTTGCCGGCATATTCTCCAAGTTTGGAGGCTCTCTTGACTCGGCAGTTGCAGGAACGGTCGGCAAGGGAATCGGAAAGCTGCTGGGGCAAAAGGTATCGCTTGCTCCAACCCTGAGCGGAAATATCTTTAAGTATATTATCTCGCACGGCAAGGCATACGATGTCCTGGCCGGCCGTGCGGCTAACCAGGCCGGCAAAGAAGTTGCCAAAGATGGCTTGAAAACCGTTTATGATGCCGCAGCCGTGGGGGCGGCAAACCAGGTCCGCCAGGATGCTCTGAAAACGGCAGTTACCGGTGCTACGGCAAAAGTGCTTGGAAAATCGGGAGTTCCCACTTCGGTGTCGGGGTATGCCGAAAATCAGATCATGAACGACATCCCGCAGGTCATCAAAACCGAGCCCGGCATTACCGTTCCACAGGATGGTGGAAATCAATGAAACGGGAGGATTGAATAGATCCGGTAGATGAAACAGACACGCGGCGGGACCAGTTCTAAAATCAGGATCAGAAGCGGATTTGCGCTTCTGGTGATCTGCGCCCTGCTGATGGGGATGTTCCTTCTGTTGATGGCCCTCAGCCGTTTCAATCATGGAGCTGTCGTTCAGTTGAGCAGAGTGGTCGAGCAGGAACGATTGCAACTGGCTGCTCAGGCTGGGCTTGCCGATATCGTGGCGCAGATCCAGGAAGGGCTCAATAATCCGGCGACGCCGATCGGATCCCTGGTGAATGGAACCTTTTCCGATCCCGCACTTGTCGGTGCCCCTGAAGGACAACTGTCATGGAGCCGAACGCTTGCGTTTTCAGCCGGCCGGTTGTCCCATGCCTGCCGCGTGGCGGAAAAAACCGTCGGCCGGCCGGTCAGTATGACGGGTGAGGCACATCTTCATCTTTCGGAGAAAATCGGCCCACTGCCGGCTTCGTTCATTGGGTATCTTGATGTTGAAGCCACGGTCAGCGGGGCTGGCGTGCCTGCAACCGTCAGTCGTGAACGCAGAGAAATCAGGCTGGTCGATCTCCGCGACTTGTTTCTCGACAAATACGTGGTGTATGTAAAAAATATATGTGTAAATATCAATCATCCGAAACGACGCCTTGTCCTGGATGGTCTGCTGAAAAACGGTGCGTTGTCACGGGCCTACTTTGGAAACCGGTTTTATCCGGCGTGTGCGGAATTTCCCCAAGGGGAAAACAGCGGTTCGAATCCGCCGATTCTCTTCGATATCGATTTTCAAAATGATCGGCACCTGATCGAAAATTTCTTCTCTCCCCAACGACAGTTTACATTGCGCGATCCGAATGCCGCCGCGGCAAGCTCCGATCAGTTCTTCCGCATCCGGCATCCGTATATTCCATTTGAGACCCTGAGCAGCCGGTTTCGTCTTCCCGATTTCTATTCGGTTCAGGAAGTCCGCGATTTTTATGAACTGATCATCAACAAGAGCAGCGCGTATGGAAATGTGCAGAACTCCGTGGCCTATGAAATCATGAAGGATTATCGCGCAGGTGGCGGAAAGCCTGAAAACTCGAAATTGTTCAAGGCTATCGTCGAGACATGCACCAAAGGCTGGGATTACCAGTACGGCTATACCGATTATTCGCATCTGATCGGGCCGGATTTCAAGCCGTGCGGTCTTCTCTCCGTCTCCCATTATTCAGGGGTCGGTTCCTATTTTGAGGAATATAAAGAATTTAATATTCAACGGTTGCTTGGCGGCAAAATGCCGCTCCTGTTTGGTGAATCGCGCAGCCAGCCGGTACTCGTTGAAGGGCCGGTTTTCCTGCGCTTTTTCAAGGTTGCCTTTTTCGACCATTACATTTCCAAGTTGCCGGCTCTCGGCCAAACCTTTGACTTGAACATCCGGGAAGTTCCCTTGAAATTCCGCAGGCCCGACAAGGCAGCCGATTTTGCCAGCCGCAACATCGGCCGTATCGATAACCTCGGACTGGAAACCGTGCTGATGAGCAGAGCGGTCGAGAATCTGCCGATCAACAATCTGTTTTTCGGAGAAACTCAGACAAGAAATTCCCCCCACCAGATCGGGGCTCCCAGAAAGGGGGACGACATTTTCCCCGTTCTCGATGAGCAACTTCGAACGGTCACGCATCTTTTCCGCACATCGGGAGATTTCATGAACCATTCGATTACTCAGGAATCCGATGGGAAAAAACGGTTGAACCTCGATGGAGTCATGGTGGTTCTCGGCATGGATGGCCAGCCCCTTGACCTGTCGGGAGTTCACGCCTACGGCGGGAAGGGAATGATCGTCCTGATGCGGGGAAACTGTTTTCTGGGGTCTCTGCGACGAGCGACGGGACCATCTTCCGATTTTCTGCGCCTGTATCTCCTGGGTGGAAGTTTTTCCGTCCGGGGAGAAGAAAACCCGACCCGCATTGAAGCCTCTCTGATTGCCACTACGTATCGCCCCGGCAGTCGGGAAGCTTCTAAAGGGTTCGACCCCAACCATCATGCGGTGACCATCGTCGGACAGCTGGTGGTCGACGACCTTTTAGAACTTTTGAACATTGATGAGGGGCAATCGTTTCGGATCGTTCACGATGACGCGCTCTTTCTGCCGGAGCTCCCGCCGCGTCGGGCCAGTCTGAGCCCGATCCGCATCGGGATGACGACCTCGACATCAGAGAGGTGAATTGGATGCTGAATACAGGAATGGGCCGGCTTCTCTCTGGCCTTGCGCTGATGGCACTGTGTGTCAGCGGATGCGGCAGTCCGCAGCGCGATGTGAACCTTTCACAGGGGACCGGAAACGCGACGGAATCGATCGCAACTCCCATCAGAACCCCTCAGGCGCAATCTTCCCACGGAGAGCTGAAGCCTGGGCTGCTGTCCGATTCGCGAAGAGAGTTCGTCGAGGTTTTACCGGAGGAATATTTTCGTCCGCCTGCATTGGAAGAGAGTAAGGCCGGGTTCAAGAGCCTGGCTGCACAGCTTGTTCTTCAAGCCGAACTCGATGAATCCGGAAAAGATGTCCCTGTCGCTTCAAATGGGAGATCCGCGCCATGAAAAACTGGAGAGGCTTCACGTTCATGGAAATCCTTGTCGCCGTCACCGTGTTTGCTTCCGTATCGGGAGCCCTCCTCGGATTGATGCGCGAAACGACTGCTGATACCGGCAAGGCAATTTATTATCTCCGGGCTCTCGAGCTTGGTCAGGAAACGATCGACTGGATGGTTTCCGCACCCCTTGATGCGGCGCGAAGAAAAGCCCTGGAAGGAATGGGGGGATCTATCGTGGATGCTGGTTCAGGCAAGGGGGCGGCGATTCCCGTTGGCTCCAGCCGGGACTGGCCTGTCGCCTTGCGGGAGCTGACATATCCAGATGCCTATGGGCAGGCCTATTTCTATCGGACATTGCAGATAGAGCCTGTTTCCGGCAGGCCCAACCTGTTTGAAGTGAATGTCGAGATTTCCTGGAACGAGGGGGCTCCACCCGCTGTCATTGAGTCCCCAGGGGGTAACCCCGATCGAATGCGGAAAATTGTCCTGTCGACGCTGGTTTACGATGAAACGCCATCACCTTGAACGGGAGTCCCTCATGAGAAATCAGCTCAGAATACATTCCCGCCCCGTCGGAATGACGCTGGTTGAGATTCTGATGGCGATGACGCTGTTCCTGTTCATCATGGGAATGGTCATGCACATGATGACCATGGTACAGGGGCTCACCGGCCGGGGAACGATCAATCTGCAGAATCTTCAGGAAGCCCGCCTTGCGATGAGCTCCCTGCGTCGTGACTTTCTGACGGCCTGCCCGGTCTTTTCTGCCAATGATACGGACCTTGTCCGGGAAAAGCTTCGTCAGAGCCCGATACGCCTGGAAACGGGAGTGCCCATTGCTGATCAAAGCATTCCCATCCTGGTTTCTGAACGTGAATTGATCTTTCAGCGATTTATTCCTGAATCGGCACCAGGACAGATTCCTCTCCCTGTTGAACCGGTCCATTATGCCTTCGACCAGGCGACGGGGCGCCTGACACGGACAACCCCGCGAATGACCACCGTTTTTCAGGGAATTCGCGCCGCTGCGTTTAAGGTCTACGTCCAGCAGGCCAATCCGAAAATTCCCTTGCTCTGGGTGCAATTGGAAGTCCGGCAGACGACGCCTGGAGTGGCATCTGGTCCTACTCTGGCGTTGTCGACGACAATATACAGCATGATGGCTGCCGATCTGATGAATCATCCCGAGTGGTATCTGCTGGCGGCCAAGCGGCCTCGATGAAGTGAAGGCCGGCCGCTCTCGGAGCGACTCGTCTACGAGTGGCTTTTCGACTCTGCCGGCCGATCGTCCAGGCCTGACAGTTTATCACCCATTTCGCGTCTTGCCCGGAACAGCCTGATTTTCACAAGATCTACCGAAATCTCAAGAATTTCGGAGATTTCGCGGCAGCTTCGATCGAGAAAATAATAGAGCCAGACAACCATTTTATGGTTGTCATCCAGTTCATGGAAACACTCCAGAACGGCTTGCCGTGCTTCGGCGCGAACGTGAAAATCAAGCGGGTCGAGCTCTCCCGTGGGATTGGGGTCGATCGGATGCCGGGCGATCATTTTTTTGCGACGGGCATATTGAAAGCAATGATGGCTTGCTATCCGCAACAACCAGTTCATGAAAGGCCGATTCGTATCGAAACGCGGAAGGCTCTGATAAACGGCGAGAAATATTTCCTGCGTCAGATCAAGGGCTTCTTCGCGATGACGGGTATAGGACCAGGTCATGCCGAAGATGCGTTGTTGATAGCGCTGCACAAGGGATTCAAAGGCATGTTGCCGACCGGCGAGGGCTGCAAGGACAAGAGCCTCGTCACTATCCGCACCAGCGGGATTGACTTTGTTCATCCGTGATACCGAGTTTTCAATGTTGTCTCAAATGATGCACGAGTCAGCCTCTTTATGGGTTTCTCAGAGCCCCGCATCAGAATATCCCGCGTCTTCCCCCAGATCAACCATCTCTGGATGGCAATGTATAACTTCCATATTGAACCAAGTCATCTCTTGGTTACATTCATCCTTTTCTGAACAAGATTGTAACCGATTCCGGACAGCGAACAATACATATTCAAAAGGATCTGACATCGTTAGGGATTTGCTCTCTTACGTGATTGTGTAATACTCTTATTCCAAGGAATAAAGGGCGACCCGGTGCTGATGCGGACTGCTATGGCTGTCTCCGGGCAGATGATTGCGGAGGGTTTTATGACAACTGCGGGATATCAAGGTTTTCTCCCTGTCTTCGTGTGTTGTCTGCTGCTTCTGACGTTTTCGGCGGGCCCGATGCCGGCATTGGGGCAGGTTCAGATGAGCGGCACGGAAACGACGCCCGTCAGCCCTGCGACTCTCCCCTGGGAACAAACGTTCAGTTGCGCTTCGGCGGGAAAAGTCATGCTTCGGTATCCGGACGGCTCGGTGTTCACGTTTGACGGGCCCTGTGAAGGCCGTGTTATACGTGGCGGGCTCTTTATTAAATCGGGTCCCGGTCTGATGCGGTTTCGGAAACAGCGATCGGCTTTTTCTGTTACCACGCCAACCGCCATTCTTGGAATCCGCGGAACGGTCTTCTTCATTGATCCGTCACCCGCCAGCTTTACGGTGATTCTCGAAGAAGGTTCCATCGACGTCACGGCGAATGCGCGGGGCAGCGCTCCGATCCGGATGCAGGCTGGTCAGACAGTCAAACTTCAGGATGGATCGCTGAAGGTGTCTCCGACGATTGAGGCTGACAGGAAACCCTGGTTGTCGCGCTTCCCTGCTGCTCTTCTTTCATCGCCGGCAGAAAAGCGACTCCTGTTCGGAGAACTGTTTCTGTTCGGGATGACGCGCGTGGAACAAGGCAGTGTCAAGGTCAGCCTTCCGAACCAGACACCGGTTTCGACAACGGCGCCGTCGAACATTCCGGTTGGCGCGACGGTGTCTACCGATGCGGGTCAGACAGCCCGGTTGCATCTGGAATGCGGGTCGGTGATCGATCTGGGCCCCGGCGCCAGTGTCGCCATTCGTCCGTTTTCTCTCGAAGTGCGGAGGGGTGATATCACCGTCCGGCACGTGGGCAGTCCCTTCCCCCTGAAAATCAGTGGTGAGGTGTCAGGTTCCCTGGCCTCCGAGAGTGCGATGGACCTCCTGCGGGTGGACGGGCGGTATGCGGTCCGGATGCAGAGCGGAGAATGCCGATTCGGCACGGCGCGTGACGTGCTCAAGGCCGGTTCATGCGGAGAGATCACCGACACCGGGATTCGGCCGGTATCCAAGGGTATTCCTCTTGCCGAATGGAAGATGCAGTCGGGTTCCGCGGTTGCGCCGCTTCCGGAATTCGCTCCCGACGATGAACCAGTGGCTGGAGATGGCGATGCGAACGTGGGAGAAAACGGCGGAATCGCGACCCGGTCTGTTGTCCAGCCGTCTTCTAAAAAGACGGCGACGGATGTTCTGCGGCGGCACACCTCACCGGGAAATGAGGGCGGGGGCGTATCGGGCAGATGATTTGGCGAGCGCAGGCCATCATGCTGGCGTTGAGCTGCTTTCTCTCACTCCAGGGAACCAGCATGGCCTCTTCCCCGATTCAAACCGAGGGAGCCTCCGCGCCTGAGGGCGAGATGTGCGGGCGGTATCTGCGAGCCATAACGAGGCTTCACAGCGGTGATATTGACCGCGGCATCATGGATTATTTCACGTTCCTTCTCCGGGGACAATCGCTGCTTTCAGTGGCGGTACGCCGGTCGGATCTTCAAGTGGCTCAGGAGAATCTTTCAAGCCGGATGCAGCGCCCGGCTCTGGACAAACGAACCCTCCTGTTTCTGCCCTTGATCGAACGGATGCTCGAACGGTGGCCGGAAGCACTCAGACAGCTCGACGTTCTGCTCGTAAAAGCGCCCCGCTCGGCAGTGTTGACGTTTTTGAAAGGGGAACTGCTTCTTGAGTGTCAGAAGGTTGATCAGGCACGGGAATTATTTCAGAAGCTGGAGCAGATGCCGAACGGCGCCAAATTCGCCAGACTGGCCCGGTTCCTGATTTCCCGACAGGGACTGGATGCGGCATCGGATCCGAAAATCCGGCATCGGTTTTTGCTCAGTGCCGGGTATCGACAATGGGATCTGATGGCCCGGGATCGCGCGAAACTGTTTTTTGAGGCTGCGGCAAAAGAGTTTGCGGATGATCCGCAGCCTGCCCAGGCCCTGGTGGAGATGTATCTGGAAGAACAACGGCCGTTGGAGGCTGAAAAAATCGTTGCCGCATGGAATGCCCGCCATGCCAGACCGCTTCTCGGGCTGCAACAGGCTGGCCGGCTCGCTCTCGCCCTGGGAAAGTATGCCGAAGCCATTCCAGCTCTCCGTGAACTTGTGAAGAAGGATCCTGACGATGCGTATGTCCGCTTCCAGCTGGCCGAATGCTGTTATCAATGCGACCAGTATGATGAAGCGCTTCCTCATTTCAAACGCCTGTTTGAAGCAGATTCGAACAATATCGGGTTTGCGCAGCGCTATGCCGAGTGTCTGATGGGTACCGGGCAGCTGGAGCCGGCACTGGACTTTTTTGCCAGCCTTGCAGAGGCCAAACCTGATGTTCCCTACTATCGGATCGAGCTGGCGGCAATCCAGCTGCAGCTGGGCCGATTTCAGGAATCGAAAAATCTGCTGGTGAAGCTTTCTGCCGATCCCGATGCTCCTCAGATCCTTGTCCGGGAAATGCTGGGCAATGTCGATGCAAAGCTGGCCGAGGAGACGGAAAAACTGAGACGTGCCTCGGAAGCCGCTTCCGGGGCTCCCGGCAAAACGGCTCATCCTGCTTCCGAATCCTTCTCGCTTGAGTCCATGAAAAATGAATGCGCTATCACGGTCGGTGAAGCACGACGTCTGGCCCAGATGTATGAATGATATCCCGCTTTCGGGATGAGAATGGAGGGTGATTCATGCGGACAATCCTACGGGGACGTCTGAAGAAGATGCTGTATACTATTGTGCTGGCGGTGATGATCGTCATTCCGGCTGTTGCGGGACAGATGTATATTGTCGGGAATGCCACGGACCAGCAGTCTGCCCGTGATGCGGGGCTCGCGGGAACCTATGTCGGGAATTATGACGATGTTCCGGCCGGTGCCGATGCGGTGATTCTGGGCCGTTCGGATGCTCCCGGCGGGACCGGGGACGATGAATACGAGGCGCTTCTCGGGGATGGTTGCCGTCTTATGCGGTTTGGGGCGGAAAACCGGTCTGATGTAAAACGAGCCGCCGCTTCGCTGAAAAAGATGATTGACGATGGACGTGATCCGTTTGCCGACGTTACACGAACCATGGGACAGATTGAGGCGCCCAAAGGATATCCGATACTCGAACAGACGGAGCTGAATAAATCGGGAAAGACCTCCTTGAATCCGTTGTTCCAGCCGCAGAATCTTTTTCCGCGTCCCGTTTCCATCTCCGGAATCCTCTCCGCCAAAGCCGCCGCGATTGCCTCTAAACTTGATACGGTCGGGCGGGTTGCCCTGGATGTCAGGTTCGGCGTGGAAAGTGCGGATATCAGTGCCCGGTCGATCCCCATTCTCAACCGGGTCCTCGAATTGTTGAGGGCCCGGCCGTCAATGAAGCTGATTATTGAAGGCCATACGGATAACTATAAAAGCAGCGAATTCAATCAGCTTTTGTCTGAACAGCGCGCGCATAAAATCCGCAGCTGGTTTATCGATCGTGGTATATCATCGGCGAATCTGCAGGCTGTCGGATATGGCGAGACGCGACCCGTCGCTCCGAATATCACGTCGGCGGGCAGAGCAAAAAATCGCAGAGTTGAGCTCGTAAAGGCGAATTGATGCAGCTATTTTTCCGCAAGACTTCGCTGGGTGGCGGCCATCGGCGGCATGGAAGCGTATTGATCATTGTCGGGGCGGCTCTGGTCGTCATCTTTCTTGCCGGGACCTGGTTTGCCCAGCATATGGTCGCCATCCGGAATCAGACGCATCGACAGGGCAGTCAGCAGCTTACCTGGAATTTCGTGCGCTCACTCGCCATTCTTGCGGCTCACAAGATACAGTTTGACCTTCTGTCGGAATCTCCATCGGATGACCGGTTGAAAAAAAGCCTGAGTCAGCGCATCGATGATTTACGTGATCTGTCTTCGACAGACCTGGACCTGACCTGCGAGCCTGGCTCGTTTCGGAACATCCTTTCGACGCTTGCCGCCCCGGTCACGGCACAGGGAGCGCTTCACTACTCCGTTTCGTATTCACTCCAGCACGAGGACTTTCATCCGTGCGGCGTTGCTCCGTTCACCCGTGAAAAACGTGGTTTGATCCGCCTTGCGATTGAAACGGAATTCAAGGGAGATGTGTCGACCTATCTCTTTGCCGTTCCCGTCTGCGTGGTGGCGGCTGTGGTCCCGGGAATTTCAAAATTCACGCTTTTCGTTCAGGATGCGGCTCATGATGATGCCGGAAAAGCCGATTCCGGTCTGTTTAATATTATATCCACAGATATAGATGGGAACCTGCGGTCATCATCGCGCGGAAAACCGATTATCCTCGAAAACGGCGATCTTGCGAGAGGCGATGTGAAGTGGAAAAGTTTTTTCCAGAAACCGGTGGGACTGGTCTATCTCGGCGGAGGCGATGTGGTCCTCAATCTCGCCCGAGGTGACAGCCGAATTGGCGAATTCGGGGAGGCATTTCATTTTTATGAGATCAATCTTGATGGTTTCTGGGACGGACTGTATGCGACGAAGCTTGGCGACCATCCGACCTATGGAGCCTATGCCTTGATGAACTGGGACAAGGGAATCTGCGATGATGCGACGACGCCCGAAGCGCAGGAATGGTGGAGCTTTATCGCTGCCTCCCCGAATGCCTGCGATATGAAGGTGAATTCCGCGCTGAAACTTTTCGGTACCGATAAAAAACAGTTTCCCACGCTGGTGCTCGGCCGTGTTTTTCGCGGACAGATCACGGCCCGCGCCTACAAGACCGCCAATGACAATCTCCCACCCGCATTCTTTTATCACATCAGCTCCATGGATATCTGGCGCCGCGCACTCATCGACAATCCGTGCGAGGCGGCCGATGACGGCGTCAATACGATTGCCAGGTTCGCCCATGACGTATTGAAACTGGATCCGGATCTGAATTCCCTCAAAGAATATCGGGAAAAATATGCCAGTGATTATTCTCATTTTCCCTACAATTCCTCTCTTGCCTTTTATGCCACGAACAACTCGGTAGCCGATGCTCCGTCAAAATTCGGCGGTGAGCTGGGAAAGCGGATGGAGGTTGACAAGGCAAATTCGGCTCTCAATACGCTGCCGGCTGAACTCCGTCCGGTCTTTGGAGACAGTTCGACCATGCCGACGTTGGCCTCTCTGCTGAATGGCGGGCGATCGTTCGAGCGGCGTATTTCCTGGACGATCGATCTTGGGGGAAAGAGCCCCTTTCCCGATTTCCTTGTCAAATACGGTCTGGCCCGGATGGAGGGGCAAACCTGCCATCTGAACCTCAACGGCTGGGTGAAACTCAGGAATCTTCCCCAGGCCGGCCTGGTGATCAATCAGCCCGTCGTTCTTGACAGTCCGGGCGGACTTCTTCTCGAACGGGGTGCCATCATGATTCGGGCTCCGATCGATGGTCGCGGAAGTGCCGGCAAGTCGCCGGTCATTTTCTCCATCGCGACGGGAGACGGCGATCTGACCGTCGAAACCGAGGGACGGGTCGATGCATCCCTGATCGCAACCGGCCGAATTTGCATTCGAAAAGGAGATCCGTCCAGAGTCTCTGTCCTGGGAAGCGTTGCGGGGGGAAAGTTTGATCTGGGAACCGCATCGAACGGAGCGCGATTGCAGTATAATCCCTCTCTCGCCTGCCTTCCACCCTATGCGGATGAGGCCGGTGCCCTTTCATACAGTGCTGATCCAAACCCGATTCTCATAAAATGAAGATGATACGACACGGTTCAAGAGGTCTGGGAATCCCCGAGATCGCCGTCGCATTGCTGATCGTCGGCCTTGCGATGGTTCCCATCTATTCGATGATCTCGCACGGTTCTTCCGGGACGATACAAACCAGCCAGGAGATGCAGGCGTTCGTGTATGCGAACAATCTCCTGGAGGCGGCCAAGGCTGCGACCGATTTCGACGGCGATCCGCTTTTGCAGCCGTGCCAGTCGCGCGAGATTCCCGAAATTCTTGGGACGCACTCCCGTCGTCTCGAGCCGACTCCCATGAATCGCAGATTTCAGCGGTTTCTGACGATTGCAGAGGAACAGGCAGCGGGGTTTCCATACCGCTATAAAACGCTGATGGTCGAAGTGCGCTGGGATGGTCCCGGTGGCGGCAAAAACCTGAAACTCTCCGGGCTCGTGTTCACGGGGGGCAAACAGTGAGAACGAACCAGCACCGACGCGCCTTCACGCTCGTCGAAGCCATTGTGGGGGCTATCATTCTGGCTGCGATCATGCTGATGGTGACACGCCTTTTTTCAAGCAGCATGAAAAATTCGATGAAGGGCACTTCCCATCTGAA
This sequence comes from uncultured bacterium, assembly GCA_964597625.1. Taxonomy (GTDB): domain Bacteria; phylum Muiribacteriota; class Ozemobacteria; order Ozemobacterales; family Ozemobacteraceae; genus MWAR01. The sequence goes on along the minus strand of CAZQYQ010000023.1, from coordinate 13,179 downwards.
TAATATTCAGGCGGCCGCGCTGTTGCTGGGCAGACTCGAGCACGATGTCCGACGTGCGACCGATCTGCAGATCGACAATAACCAGATTCAGATAACTCTTTGGGATGACATCCACCAGGGGGCGTTCGTGTCTGAAACCGTCGTGTTTCATGAAAATCCCGACCATATCGGCTTTTCGCGCCAGATCGGCGCCGAATCTCACGCTTTCTGCCAGGGCCTGGTTGTCGAAGCTGTCGGAACGGGAACGCCGATTTTCACGCGGGCGCCGTTTGCCGCTTCAAAGGTGGGAGTTCTTGTCAGACTGCGGATTTCCAGCCCAAAGCGAACGGAACCCTTCGAGATCGAGCGGGTGATCTATTGCGAAAACATCGCTTCCAACACCTCACTTCCCGGATGGCAACGCGGCGATCTCGGAAAGTGAGGGTGAAGAGGCGTTGTTACAGGGGCTTGCGGCGGATATTCAGGCCGATTAGCGTCCCTTCAGATCCGATGGCGGGCTGGAGATGCCAGAGGCTGCCGGTGGCGATATCGAACATCCCATCTCCCTCGCCGAGCGGAACAGAGATGAAGGGCGTTGCGTGTCCGGTTGTGTCGACGCGCATGACGACCATTCGGATGTCAGCGGTATCAGAACCCTGAAACAATGTGCTTGGGATGGTGGCTACCGCACCGGTCTCCTCGTCGCCGACCTCCGGCATTGGGGGATACAGCAGGAGGAGAGCCGATCCGTCGGATTCCATGCCGACCAGAGTCGGAATGCCGCTATCCAGGAAAACCCGTCGTGAGATTCCGGGAACCTCTTTCTGCTCCGTCATGGATGAACGTGAAACGACCTGGGTTTCTTCGATAAGGATGCCTTTTTCCTTCTGATCCAGGGCTGTTATGTAGCTGCCGCCGGGCATCGGTACGAATGCCGAGGGGCAGGGATATGAATTGATGAGAGTGCCGTCCTTGGCGCATGCATACAGGGTCTGTGCCTTGCGATCATGAATGAAAAAGGTGCCGGCTGGTCCGACCTTGAAGCGATACTGCCGGCCGGGCGAATCGAGCCGGACGCCGGTGAGGGGGATGGTTTTCGGAGCCGTTCCGGTGCCTTTTTCCAGGAAAGAACGAGCCGAAGCCCACTCTTCGAACTGCCAGATCGAGTCGGATCCGAGCATGAATATCTGGCCGCCGGGGCCGGCGAACATCATGAATCGGCCACTCGGGAAAGAGAAGGTGTTCACCAGCCGATGGGTCACGAGATCATACTCCAGCAGTTTGCCGAGTTCCACATCTTGGATCAGGGCATAGGGCCAGGAAACGGTGATGACGAAATCCGTCCCGGAGTCCATGTCGTTCAATATTTTTGAGTATTTAATCTCGGCAGCGATCGCGCCCGTGTCGATCGTCGGTCCGTCAGCAGCCAGAACAGGCCATGCCAGGGCTAAAGCAAGAATCACCAGAAGTATTCCACGTTTCATTCGTTTTTCCCCATGTATCGGCGAGATGGATTCAGAGCCATGAATGGCACATCAGAAGGAGACTTCGACTTTTTTTGTGGCAGGAACGATCTGACGGAAGGAATTGAGTTGACCGACGCGGTTTCGTGAGCTTGTCGTGTCGAGAGGCAGCCACGTGCCGTTGATATAAGCATAGGCCCAGACATGTCCGGTTCGCAAGCCGCTGTTGAAGCGACAATCGGTGGAGTGCCCATACTGGGCCGGGATACCGGATGCGCGCAGAAGGCTGACGACCAGATGCGCTTGGTCGACACAGTTGCCTTGCATCGAGGAAAGGACGCCAAGCGCCCCTTTCCGGGTGTTCATGTAAAACTGGTATTTGACTTTCCCGACGAAATTGAAGATGTTTTGCGTTGTTTCGAGAGGGGTTTTTCCGGTCAGCTTCTTCGCCTGAGCCATGATCCTGGAATTATTGGAAGGAGTTCCGCTGGATGATTTCAAATAAGCTGAAAAACCCGCCGGCACGCTTGCTTGCGATGATGTGGCGGCCGAGGCTTTCGCTTTTGCGAGAACCTTCTGATACAACGCTTCATCGGTCATGCCCGTGACTTCGAGTCCGTTGTCACGCTGGAATTCCATGATTGCCTGTCCCGTAAACGGGCCATACCAGCCGTCGATCTTGCAGTTCAGATAATAGCCTGCCGCCTGAAGGGCGCGTTGAAGAGCCTCCACCTTTTCTGCCGATTGGCTCGTGTCGCCCTGGGAAACGCGGACGAGGACCGAAGACGTTCCGGTGGCCAGAGCGGATGCAAGATTGATCGGATGCCGCTCCAATACAACCGTCGGAGGCGTTCCGCCAAATCCGCTTGTATTGAACCCCACTGTCAGCGCGAATGAGACCAACAGAGTGGAAGAGATCGAATACATTCTGTTCTGCATAGGCTCCCTCCGGTGCCATCAATGGTATAACGCAAACTATTTATTCGGGGCCGGCCATTGACCGGTTACAGCGGTGTCCTGCCGGATCAGAAGGAAAGTTCAACTTTTTTAACGACCGGATCGATCGGACGGAAGGAATTCAATTGTCCGACGCGATTTTGCGAACTTGTGGTATCGAGCGGCATCCATGTTCCATTGATGTATCCATAGGCCCAGACGTGGCCGACTCTCAAACCGCTCAGAAATTTACAGTCCGTGGAATGACCGTGAAGAGCTGGAATACCGGAGGCACGTAGCAGACTGACGACCAGATGAGCCTGATCGACGCAGTTGCCTGATCCGGTGGAAAGGACTCCCAGGGCGCCTTTCTGGGTGTTGTAGTATTTCTGGTACTGCAGAGACTCGACATAGCGGAAAATATTTTGCGCACTTTCCAGAGGCGTTTTTCCGGCAAGACTCTTTGCTTTGGCTATGATTTTGGGATTGCTGGACGGGGTTCCGCTCGATGACTTCAGATACGCTTCGAAACCGGCGGGAACCGGGTGTTTGGCCGGGGTTGCGGTCGCATCCCTTGCGATCCGCTGCATGAGAGATGTGTCGGCCTCGCCTGTCTGCTGGAGGCCGTGGTCCCGCTGATACTCCTTGACCGCTTCCCGCGTGTATGGGCCATAATCACCGTCGATCTTGCATCCCTGGTAATATCCGCATGCCATCAGCGATCGCTGGAGGCTCATGACCTTGTCAGACGAGAGGGCGGCTGAGGACGCCGCTGTTTCTTTCTTTGCTCCTGTGAGCTTGTCATACAGCGCCTTGTCGACCGATCCCGTGACGGATAGATCGTGGTCTCGCTGATACTCCATCACGGCCTGCTGGGTCAGCGAACCAAACCAGCCGTCGATCTTGTAACTCTGCTTTTTCCCGTTGGCGTCCTCATACTGGTAATACCCAGCCGCCACCAGAGCTTTCTGGAGCGTCTTGATTTTCTCGGAGGACTGGGAAGTATCACTTTTGGCCGTGCGCGCCAACGCAGGTTCGTCGGCCGAGGCATCGGCAGAAACGGCACTCGGGCTTCCGCCGCCAACGATGCTTGCGATCTGATCAGAAAGAATCGGAACACGATTCGCATTATTGACCGGTTTTGTGTATTTCGATGACTCGGCGACGTAGAACCCGTATGACGTCAGGTATTCATACGGGTTGTCCAGGCCCTTGAAGGAGGCTCCCGAAAAATTGTCATCCCATGCCTTGGGAAGAAATTTCATGCCCTTCAACTGATGGGTGGACAGGTTCAGGAAAATGAGCCCCTTGATCTGATTCTTTTCCCAGTGTTTTTTGAGATACCCGTTTTTCCCCCTGATGCCGAGGACCATATCCCGGAATGTTCCGGCGCAGACGCCGGATGCTGCCGTAATGACCCAGTGCCCGGCCGGACAGTTTTTGATGGTGAGCACATGGTCATTGGCTTTGCTGCAGTAAGGGGAAATGGTGACGCGAACTCCCCGCTTCTCGAGTTCGGCCTTGAAGAGTTTCATGAAAGCCAGGTCCTTGGAATTGGTGACGAGTCCGTCGGTGTTGAGAATCACCTTTGCGGCTTCCTGTGAAGATTTGGTGCTTGTCGTGGCGCCGGTGCCGGAGGAAGAGACAACAGGATGCTTGCTGAGAATCTTGGAAGGGCTTTCTGCGCATGGTGCGACCGATCCTGAAAAATTCCAGACGAGAATCAGCAACACGGCAACAACTCGTGAAAGCGGCGATGCGGAATTCATATCTCTTTCTCCATCGAATGAGTTGATCGAGTGGTATCACCTAGGTATTCGCACGGAGGGAACGACGGTTACAGTATATCATTGCAGATATAATTCCGGAGACACGACGGCGCCGTGGCCACGGTTGTCGGAAGCGGCTTCGAAACTGTAGATCTCCCTGTAGGTGCATCGCGCGGGGACCTCGGGATCGCGCATGATGATCAGACCGAAGTCTTCCCATCTTCCGGTATGCTGATACGAGTCGAAAATCGTCTGCATGATGTCCGTGACATCGATCTCGACTTCCGCCGCCCCTTTTCGCGGAAGTGTTCCCCAGGCACGGGGTTGAAGAAAGTAATCTCCGCCGGCATTGGACCAGGGAAGCTCGCCTGTGGCCATGGTCCAGCTGCAGCCGCGTTCATTCCTCTCGTGAATGCCCCACGAGCCGCTGCCCTCCTCGAACGGGCGTGCAAGCGCATACGCGACCAGCGGAACAGCCTCGCGCGCATCACGATCCGGGACAAGTCTCAGAACCAGCGTTGCCTGGTCGGGCTTCCAGGTGGCCGGATCTATCCGCGCCTCCGCGCAGGCTTCTGGTATCTCGAACCGCACCAGATACCTCAACCCCGTGACTGTATACCAGGAGCCGATCGGCCCTCGCCGCTGGCCGCCCGCGTTGTGTTCCGCTCTCTGGTCCGGGTGGGCGTCGTTCGGGCCTCGGATGAACGCATCGCGACCCCGCCGCACCACGACCGCTGCCGGCCTGGAACGGGGCGGCGCCGAAGTCCAGCCCGTCGCCCGCAGGCATGACGGACAGACCGTCGATGCATCGGGCACGGCCACATTGCAGAACCCGCAAAGCTTCGCCTCTGCCGTGAAAACGATGAATACGAATGCGGATACGATCAGGGCGAGAGATATCCGCGCACGATGCTGCATCCCCCTCGATTGCAGGGGCTTTTCAGCAGAGGATGCCATTCAAACGCTGCCCTGGAGCTGCTTGGCTTCGATCTGGATTTTTTCGATCATCTTTGCCGAATAGCTCCCGTGCTGACTGTTCGGATCGACGGCTTTTACGATCGCCTGGAATGTCGTCAGCGCCTCTTTGTATGCCCGACGTCGGTAATACACCATTCCGAGGTTCAGCCTCAGGGTGATGTCGCGCGGCTCGACCTGGACCGCCGCCACATACGCCTTGGTGGCGTCGATCAGCTTGCCTGTCTTGTAATACAGGTTCCCGAGCGCCGAGTAGACGTATGCCGCCCTGGGGTTGATCTTGAGGGCTGATTTCAGTTCGCGCTCCGCCTCTGCCATCGCGCCAAGCCGCATCTGCCGCATGCCTTCCTGGAAATGCGTCTGGAACGCCTCCTGCTTGCGCCGCGTCGCGGTGAGGATCTCTTCCATTTTGCGGAACTCTTCGCCGGGCATGATCGCTTTCAGTGCCGTCAAGGCTTCGCGACTGATCAGTGGGTCGGTATCCTTCAGCGTTTCGAGCAGCGGCGCCTGGGCGGAGGGCGTGCGAAGCTGGCCCAGCGCCCTGATTGCCGCGCGCCGTTCTTCCCAGGGGTGAATCGGCTTGAGCAGCTCGATCAGTTCGGGAACGATCGCTGGCTGGCCGATGGAAGCAAACGCATCGATATACGCCGTGCGGGCTTCGATGTCCGTCTCATGTTCAAACCGCTCCCGAAGCGCCTTGTAACTGTCGGGGTGCCTGATTTCACCGATGGCGCGCACGACCGGGACTTTCAGATCCAGGGCTTCCTCATCCATCATGCGCAGCAGGTCCGGAACAGCCCGGCGTGCCCTCATCTGGCCGAGCGTCTGCACGGCCTGGGCTTTGACGGTCCAGGATTCCCGCTGCAGGGCCGAGATGAGTCCGGGAACGGCCCGGTCGTCGCCTATCCGGCCGAGGGCCTTGCAGGCGGCCATCGACAGATCCTCGTCATCATCCTCGAGAGCTTCCAGCAGCGGGTCGACGGCCATCGGCGCGGAGAGAGTGCCGAGCGTTTCCGCGGCGGCGATGCGTGCCGGCCAGTGCTCGTCTTTCAGATGCGGCGCGATGATCTCGGAATCTTCCGGTTTGCCGATCTGACCGATGACGAAAATGGCCTGCCGCCGGACTTCGTTGGCCTTGCTTTCGAGAAGCTGGATGACGGGCTTTCGCGCCTGCGTGGGGAACCCTTCCAGAACGCGGCGGATCCAGTAGCTGAAATGTTCATCGAACTTGCCCAGGGCGTGACAGAGCCGCGGCACGACCGAGTCGGCCGGCATCTGCCGAAGCGTCTGCACGACGCTTTCCAGAAGCCGCCGCTTGTCGCTCTTGAACAGCGCCAGCAGATCATCGAGAATGCCGGTGCCGTAATTGGCAAGCGCCTTCTGCGCCGAGTTGCGGATCGCCTCCGATGGGTCTTCGAGGCCGCGGAACAGGAGCGGCAGAGAGATGTTCGAGCCGATACGGCCAAGCGCCTGCAGGACCCAGTAGCGCACTTCCGAGTCGCCTTCGGCGGCCAGGTTCGTCAGCTCCATCAGCGCTTCATCACCGAATGTGCTCAAAACATCGGATGCGGTCTTGCGGATCGTCCACGATCTGTCGCGAAGCAGCTTGACGATTTCGGGAAATATACCGGCAGGTTTAATATCTCCGAGCGCGCGAAGCGCCCAGTAACGGACGTCTTCCTCAACGGAGCCGAGCGCGTTCAACAGCGCTGGCACGGCCGGAATGCCGCAGGCAATGACGGATTTGCAGGATTCGCGCCGCACGACCCACGAAGGGTCGAGGAACCGCTCGACAAGCAGCGGAATCGTTTCTGACTGAGGGAACCCCGCCAGCGCCTGCACGGCCGCCATGCGGATTTCCGAGTCCTGATCTGCCAGAAATCTCCTGATCTCCGGCAGAGCTGATTCTTCCCGCATCTGGCCGAGAATCTTGATCGCCCAGAACCGCCGTTCCTTGTCCTGACTTTCGAGAGCATCGGTCAACGGCGAAATAGCCTCGCTGCCCATTTCTGAAAGGGCGCGGGCCGCCAGGGATCTGCCCATCCAGTACTCGCTCGACAGCGATTCCATGAGAAATGGGATGGAATGCGTTCCGAAATCCTTGAGGATCTCGTAGATCAGGTCACGAACCTGTTCCGACGGCTGCGACAGGGCTTCGAAAAGCTTTCCAACGACGCTTGGGTCTCCGATCTCGCGCAGGGCTCGCAGCACCGCCATCCGGACGCTGGTTTCCGGGTCGGAGAGCTTTGCCACCAGATCTTTCGTGAGGCTTCGGTCCCGCAGTCGGCCGAGGCAGATCGCTGACCAGAAGCGGATGTTTGGGTCCGGATCGTCGAGAGCGGTCTTGAGCGCATTGGCGGCGACCCTCCCCATGCGACCCACGGCCATCGCGGAACGCGAACGCAGCTTCCATACCTTGTCGCCGAACTGGCGGATGAGTGTGGTGAGAGCCGCTTTGGGACTCTTCGCGAGGCACTTGGCAGCCATCACGGCGACGCTGTCCTTCGGGTCGCGCATCAGGTCGAGCAGGCAGCGGACCGCCTCCTCGGTATCATGGCCCGTCAGGGCATACGCGACGCGAAGCCTTACGTCAGCCGATCGGTCGCGGGAAAGCGGCATCAGAAGCTCGACCAGATTGACCGGTCGGATCGACGCGAGGGCCTCGACCACGGCACACCGCACTTCTTTCGAACGATCCGTCAGAACGTCTTTCAGCGGATCGACGGCAAGCGGCGTTTTGAGCCTGCCAAGCGCTTTCACGGCTTTGAGCCGCTTGGTGATGAGCGTGGATTTGAGGTCGGTGACCAGGTCTTCAAGCTCGCGCTGAATCTGACAATCGCCTTTAAGCGTGCGTAATTCGGGCATGACGGTTCCTCACTAAGAATCTCGATTCAGCCCGCAGTATAGCACGCCCCGTTTTTTCAACATACACAGGCACGACATCATGATCCTTGACCCTTTGTTGCGGGCGCGGCTAGAATGTGAAAGGCATCTGATGCCCCTGGAGGATGAATGCGTAACGCCATTCGTGTGGCTTTGCTTTTCTGCTGTCTTTCCGTCGCCGTTTCCCAGGCTTTCGCCTCCGGACCGCTCCCCGATGTGATTGTACCGGGAAAGCCGCCGATCACGTGCTGGGCGGTTTATGATCATGTGCGTCTGATGGAGTTCGTTCTCGGCACCCGACTGACAACATGGCAGAAAGAGATCTTCCTGGCGACGCTGAAAAAAGAGTGCGCCGACATGGACCGCGAGGGACGGGAGGGGTTTCTTGAAGCGCGCGAACTGGTTGCCTCGATGGCGGCGATGGCCCCCGATCAGCGTCAGATCGTGCGCGAGATCCTGCGCGAAGACTTCGAAAGCACGGCCGGCGAAGACGGTTCAGACCCTGCTGCACAGCTCTACATGCAGGTTCGTGATGGGGTCTCGAAGACCATCGTCTCGCAGGGTTCAGATACGGTTACGCTGCAGGACCTGGAAGCCTTTTCCGAGTATGTCGCCTTTGCCCGTTCTCCCGGCAGACCTGAAAAACTGCCTGGAAACGAGCGTGACGGACTGATGCGCGCGGTCATCGACGGTTTTTCAAAGCTTCCGGAAACATCCCGGGCTGGTCTGAGCGGCTTCGACCAGGCCTGGTATCTGCTCAAAGCCGGATGGCTCGTGGCCGATGAAGCGACCCGGACCCGCTGGACGGCAGGTCTGAAAGAATCGGCTGCCGGTGCCGTTTCCGGAAAAGGAATCGGCGGCGCAATCGATCTGAAATTATGGCAGGAAATGAAGGATGCGGCGTTGAAAGCCGGCGAGACGCCGGACGGCTGGGCGGCGACACCGACGCTGATCGTCTGGTGAGAAGTGATCGAAAGAGGAGACTGATGCGATGAGCGGAATGTTCGAAAAACGGGTATACTGCATTCACGAAGCGGTCGGCGCGGCTGATATGCATGAGTCCTATCGCGTGACCGACGAAACCGGCAGGGAACTGTTGGGCGAGGCCGCGGAACGATCTTCAGCCGGCATTTCTATAGCGAAAGCTTTTTTTGACAAGAGCTGGCTTCCTGTCTGCGTTGAGATAAAAGATGCGGCCGGCAATCGACAGCTCGAACTCTCCGCCGCAGGCTGGAGCCCCTACGCGAAGATGACCGTTAAGGACGCTTCTGGCACCGTTATCGGCGTGCTCCACGAGGCCGGCTGCTCGTTCAAGCCCAGGCTTGACGTGACCGGCAGCGACGGCACTTCTCTCGGCAGCGTTCGCGGCGACCTTCTCGGCCGGACATTCGGCTTCAAAGATGCGTCCGGCACCGACATCGCGCGCATCGAACACATCTGGGGCGGAATCACCCGTGAGCTGCTGACGACCGCCGACGATTACCGCGTCGACATCACCGGCGATCTCACGAAAGCTCCTCTGGTGCTCGCTGCCGCCCTCGCCATCGACCTCATCTGGCACGAAAGCTGATCTTCCCGGACATCAACGAACCACAGAGCCGCCGGGGCACGGAAACCACAGATTTCCCACAGCTGAACACAGATACCGTCATCCGTATTCAGCTGTGAATATCCGTGGTTTCACTTCATACGGGAAGGGGAACTTCGATACCGGGGTCCTGTTGGAAACGGCCTCTTCGATGAAGTCATCGGCAAAGTCCGCGAACTGCTGATGGCCGTGGTGCTCTTACGGGTAGATGTATTGGCGGCTGAGAAAATAATAGCTGTTAAAGATATCTGTTTCGACTTCCATATACTGATACCGCTCTAGTTTGACCTGGAGCGTCGGGGTGGCGATGAACAGCCGGGCGAGAATCTGGGCGGTATAGGTGGCTGTCACGGTTCCGTCCGGTTCGATGTCGCGGAACATGCCCTGCGATTTAACATAATAATATTCAGGAATAACCTTTGTTGAGTCCGTTGCCGGGTAACTGGTCACAAAAAAGGCCACGGAGCTTGCCATTTCATCTGACTCCAGCAGACCCGTGGTGACGGGATACAGCCACTGGCTTGATGCAATATTCTGGAAGGCCGTCTCCGGGGAAGCATCCAGACCGCCGAATCGGGCCAATTTGCCGGAGTTTGAATCGTCGAAAGCAAAATACAGCCGATCGCGCTTCAGGTTGACCGGGTTGCTGTCCACCAGCATCGTACTGCTCGTTGCCAGCAGCCGCGCGATCACGTAGCTGACCCCCGCGAATGCCGCGTCCTTAGCCCGGGAATTTTTATCGAGGCTTGTCTGCACACGGGTTTCTGTCTGAATCATCGTCACGTAACTGGTCGAGATGGCCATCATGAACCCGAGCACGATAACCACCAGGATCAGAGCCGCCGAGCCTCGTCGGATCACCGTTTCACCTCCCGGCCGGAATGACGAACGACATGGTTGCCAGCATATTCTCGATTCTCCCGTCGTCTCCACCCATGTTACTTTCAATGCCTATCGCTATGTTCATGGTCCATGAGGAAACCCTTGTTGCGGTGAATGTCGCAACATCCCGGGCGACAATGAATTCATACCGCTCCCTGTTGATACTGTTTGCAGCCGCTTCAAGGGTTGTCCCGGTAACGATCGCCAGGGGGGGGGATTTCACCTGGATCAGGCTGCGACGGAGGGTATGGTCACTGGAAGACCATGCGAGAACAAGCGTTCCCGTGCCATTTGCATAGACTTTATTCTTGAAGATGGGCATGTCGTATTTGAGAGAGGAGCTCGTCTGCCCGACAATGGGGGAGATAACCTTGTCGGCCTGCTGCAGATCGCGCTGGATCGCGCTGGAAACGGCACGGAAATACGAACTGACATTGATGCGCTGATGCCCGCGTTTCCAGACTTCAGAACCATACTGAACGTAGGACAACAGCGAAATCGCCATCATCGCGAACACCACCGAGGCCACGAGAACCTCGACCATGGTGAATGCATCCCTGGAAGAATTCTTCGTCATTCCTCGTAAAACTCCTCTGATGACCGGATGCCGATCTGCGTCAGATTGACGGCCAACTGCGTGTTGCCGTAGCTGAATGTGGCGACACAATCCGGAATCGGGTCCGCCATGTTTTCCGGAGAGGTCAGCAGCATGCCGTCCGGGCTGAAAAAAATGGCCGTTACCGAGGGAGAGGCAAATTTCACGAGCGGGTCGAACTCGATGATCTCCTGGCCGGTCAAATCGACCCAGTTCAGGCTGGCCGGATTGGCCGCAACGACCACATCCGCCGGTTTAACGGTGGTCGGATGATTCCACCCGGCCGGCCGGTCATACGCACTCAGCTTGTATCCTGTTCCGTCAGGGTAAAAATATAATCTATGATATATCTGAGTTTCCATCGCCCGATACTGGGCCATCCGGACATTCTGGATGAACTGGTTCGCTTCCGCGGCGGCTCGCTGCGACGAAAAGAAGGTATCCATCGCCGGCAGGGAAACACTGGCCATCACCGCGATGATCGAAAGCGCGGCCAAAAGCTCCATCAGCGTAAAACCCCGCCGGCCGCCCTGCGCCGTTCGAAGGAGGCGGGCGGTCGGGGTGCCGGGGTATCCGGTCGGTCTGGTCATGGCGTGTATTTCAGCACCTGGCCGGAACCGCCCGATCCCCAGTTCGTCCCACCGCCGAACAGGTAGATAGCGGGGCCGCAGGGGACGACTGTCATCCCCATGGTTCGCAGAGCAGAAGAGGGATCGGACGTGCCGCCCGTTGTCGTGGGAATTGGTTGCAGGCGGCGAACGACCTTCGTATTGGGGTTCCATGCGACAGGATCATTGATGAGAGTTCCGCTGACTTGGGCGCCGCCGAACACGAAAATCTCATCGCCGAAGGAGCAGGCTCCCTGCGTGTACCGTGTCATCAGTCCCGCCGGATCGGTCAGGGAATCCGCGTCTGCGGCGGCCGTCAATGTTGTCCAGGAATTGGTGGCAAAATCGAACCGCTTGACCCCGCCAACCAGAGCTCCGCTCCATGCTGCGCCGCCGATCTGGTAGAGGTAGCCTTTGTGATAAACGAAACTGAGACCATGGCAGGCCGTCGGTATTGGCGGCAGATCGCGGGAAAGCCCGTAGACGAGATGGCTTGCGTCTGTATAGCTGGCGATGACATGCGGCCAGTAGACCAAGCAGGTCGACCGGTCTCCGCCGGTAGCTCCCACTTCCGCCCCGCCGCCGGTGATGTACCCGTATGGCGTCATGGCGCCTCCTGGGACAAATCTCTTGATCTCCGTGCTGCTGTCATCCGCCAGCAGTTTGCTCAGATAGACGCCCGGCTGGACGGCAGCGGAGATTCCACCGCTCTTGGCGCTGACGACTTCCGCGGCGGACAATGCCCGGTTGTAGACCTGGACGTCGTCGATCATACCGTCGAAACAACCATTCGCGCCGCTCCAGGGGCCTCTTCCGATGTCAAACTCGCTTATGGAGAAGGTCACGGAAACGGTTCTGGGGGCACCGTTTGCAGTTCCATCGAGGTAGAACTGGAAACTCGTTCCGTTTCTGACCAGGGCCAAGTGGTGCCAATTGTTGTCGTTCAGGCCTGTCGTCGATCCCCAGACTTTTTCGGCGCTAACCCACCAGCTGCTCAGGTGCCCATCGTCCGGGTCGAGATTGATGCGACCATGGTCGATATTAGCACAATCGCCCCAGGATATGATCGACCGGTAGGCGGAGCCGTCGAATCCGAGCGTGGATGTTTTGAACCAGAGGGCGATGGTGAAATCGCTCGCGCCGAAACTGAGACTCGTGCTGTTTCCACAATTCAGATAGTCGCCCGAACCATCGAAACTCAGACAACTCCCGTATTTCCCCCCGGTGTTCCAGGTCGTATTTCCGACGAACGATCCATCGTTCGATCCGGCGGAATCCGGAACCGTGGTGCCCGACATTTCATCGAACGTCCAGTGCGAGATCAGCCCCGAGGGAAGAGGGGGATCGATGGAACTGGAAGCGACATTGGTCGTCGGATTCCAGCGCTGGATGTAAGAAAGTGTGTTTCCCGAAGAATCCATGCCATTCAAGGCATACAGATCGCCATCATAGGCAAACACCGTATGGTCGCGAACAGCTTTGCGAAGCTTGCCTGCCTTGT
>CAZQYQ010000022.1:0-27984 GCA_964597625.1 uncultured bacterium | reverse complement strand
CTGGCTCTGGCAGAAGCGTGACCATGAACGACTCGGCCGGGCCCTGATCTTTGCCGGCTGCCTGGTATTCGGGGCGAACATCGGACTGCTGGCCCAGATCTTTAACATACAGGGCGATACCTATCGCGGAGTGGGCGCCTGGGCGCTCGGAGCGCTTGCCATGGCCTGGGCGATACGCAGTTCGAGTTCTGCTCTGCTGGCGCTGGTCCTGACGTTTATCTGGTATTCAGGCCTTCTCGGCGCACATCAGGCGAGATCCGCATCGACCCTGCTGGTCATGACATTCCCGGCTCTGGTGATCGGCCTGTATGGCACTCTTGCCGCTCTGATTCCATCGAAAAGGCTTCTGGGAAGCACGCTTGTCGCCTTTTTCATCAGTATGGCCATTGTCGGCGCGATGGGTGCCCGGTATTCCCTGCTTCCGCCCGCAGCGACACTGATCACGGCCGGCTGGCTCGCCCTGGCGGTCGGCCGGCTGTTTGAATCTGTTCCCCGCACGATCCTGTTCGCACCGCTATCCCAGGCCCTGGGATGGGCTGTCGTCTGTTTCGTCGGGATCATCATGTCTTTCAGTGGTCCATGGGATCATTCCCAGACATTTGAGGAGTATCTCTGGATGCTGCCCCTGTTCATCGCAGCCGCGGCCGGGGCGATGGCGATGAAGGAAAGCCTGGTGCGCAAACCTGCCGATCAGAATGAGAAGAACCTGCTGATGCTGCTGGGAGGATCGCTGGCGGCACTGTTTGCCGCCCTGATTGCGCATCAGCCCGTCATTTCACCCCTGCTGGGAAACATCGCCTGCCTGGGCTGGGCGATGGTGTGCATCTTCAAGGGTTTGAACGACGGAGACCGGTCTGCGTTCTGGTCGGGGGCCATTCTGATCTTTCTGATCATTCTGGCACGATTCTTCGAATTCGACACGTCGCTGATGATGAAGTCTCTCGCGTTCCTCATCTGCGGCGCCGCGACCATCTTTGCCGGAATCAGATATGAAGCGCATCTGCGCGGGAAAGGGGTGGCGTGATGACGTCCGTCAACCAGAGAAATGCCTTTTACGCCGCCGTTGTCCTGCAGGTGCTGATTCTCATCCTCGTTCCCCTGCAGCAGGTTAAAAGTCTGATGACCGGACGCCTGATCGTCCTGCCGGTCGAACCGGTCGATCCCTACAGCGTCATGAAAGGATACTACGTCACCCTCAGTTATCGCATCTGCAGGCCGGAGCGCATCTCCTCGGAGCCGCTGCAGCTCGCGGACGGACAGACCGTGTATACCGTCGTCAGAGAGGGCGCCGGTGGCCTCTGGGAACCCGTGTCCATCGATACAAAGCCTCCCGTGGATCTGCCTGCCGGCCAGGCGTTTCTGAAGGGGCGGAAGAAAGGCTGGCGCGGCATTTCCTATGGCATCGAGGAGTTTTCGATGCCCGAGACGAGGCGGAACGAAATCAATGAAAAGCTTCGACTGTATCTGAATACCGCGCACGTGAACGTCCTCGTCGATGACGACGGGAATGCCGCTCTCGACTCGTTGAGCATCAACGGCAAAACCTACCGCTGGTAAGCGCCGGAACGGTTGCCGCAGGAGCGTTTTCCCTCTTCGTCCTCATCTGCGCAATCCGGGTCATCTGCGGATACAAAAAAGCCGGCCCTGTGATGGGGCCGGCTGTGTATATCTAGAAATATCTATCAGGACTTGCGGAACTCGGCATCGACGACTTTCTCGTCATCGGCAGGTTCTGCCTTGTTTTTTGGTCCGGGGCCCGCGTTCGCACCGGCCTGAGCATGGGACTGGGCCTCGGCGGCCTGTTTGTACATCTGTTCCGCCATTTTGTGCGACGCGGTCGTGAGGGCTTCGGCCGCCTTGTCGATGATCTCGGCTTCGCCGCCTTCGAGAGCCTTCTTCAGATCGGTGAGCTTCGTCTCGATCTCTGCTTTTTCGCCGGCCGGGATCTTGTCACCCATTTCGCGCAGGGACTTTTCCGTGGTGTATACCAGCGTTTCGGCGCGGTTTCGAGACTCGATGGCCGTCTTGCGGCGCTCGTCTTCAGCGGCGTGAGCTTCGGCTTCCTTCACCATGCGTTCGATATCCTGCTTCGGCAGGGCTGAGCCGCCGGTGATCGTGATTTCCTGCTTCTTGCCGGTGCCCAGGTCTTTCGCCGACACGTTCACGATTCCATTCGCATCGATATCGAATGTGACTTCGACCTGGGGTACGCCGCGCGGTGCGGGCGGAATTCCGACCAGATCGAACCGGCCGAGAGATTTGTTGTCGGCGGACATGCCGCGCTCCCCCTGGAGAACATGAACCGTGACGGCGGGCTGGTTATCGGCAGCCGTCGAGAATACCTGGCTCTTGCGGGTCGGGATCGTCGTGTTGCGGTCGATCAGCTTCGTCATGACGCCGCCGAGCGTCTCGATGCCGAGTGACAGCGGGGTCACGTCGAGAAGCAGGACATCCTTGACATCGCCCTGCAGAATGCCGCCCTGGACGGCTGCACCCATTGCGACGCACTCCATCGGGTCGACACCGCGCTCGGGATCCTTGCCGAAATGCTCTTTCAGGAGCTTCTGCACGGACGGCATGCGGGTCGGACCGCCGACCATGATGATGTGATCGACACCCTTGCGGGTGAGGTTCGCATCACGAAGAGCGTTGTCGAGCGGATTGCGGCAGCGGTCGAGCAGGGGGCTGACAAGCTCTTCGAGCTTGGCGCGGGTGATCGTCATGATCAGATGCTTCGGCCCCTCGGCCGTTGCGGTGATGAAGGGCAGATTGATATCGGTCGAGGTCGTGGTCGACAGCTCGATCTTCGCCTTTTCTGCCGCGTCGCGGACGCGCATGAGGGCCTGCGAGTCGTTTGACACATCGACGCCTTCGCGGGCCTTGAAGTCATGCACAATGTAGTCGATCAATGCTTTGTCCATATCGGTGCCGCCGAGCTGGGTATCGCCGTTCGTCGAGAGAACCTCGAAAACGCCGCTTCCCATTTCGAGAACGGTGACATCGAGCGTGCCGCCGCCAAGGTCAAAAACGAGAATCTTGCCGTCGCCCGTTTTATCGAGGCCATACGCGAGGGCCGCGGCCGTCGGTTCGTTGACGATGCGCTTCACTTCGAGACCGGCGATGGTGCCCGCGTCTTTCGTCGCCTGGCGTTGCGCGTCATCGAAGTATGCCGGAACGGTGATGACCGCGCCGGTGACTTTGTCGTTCAAAAATGCTTCGGCGTCCTGCTTGATTTTCTGCAGAATCATTGCCGAAATTTCCTGAGGGGTATACCCCTTCCCGTCGATCGTGACCTTGTGACTGGTGCCCATCTTGCGCTTGATCGCCATGATGGTGCGGTCGGGATTCGTGGCTGCCTGGCGCCGGGCCGGTTCGCCAATGAGCCGCTGGCCGTCCTTGGTAAAAGCCACGACGCTTGGAAATGCCTTGCCTCCGATCGACAAGCCTTCCGCGCTTGGAATGATGACCGGCTTGCCGCCTTCGACGACCGCTGCTGCCGAGTTTGATGTGCCCAGATCAATTCCGATGATGCGTGCCATAGGTGTGTTCTCCTTGTGTGATACCGCATGACGCCATCCAGCGACGGCGTGAATCCGTTCGATCCGATATCAAGCAATACCTGTGCCAGCTCTGAAAAAAGTCGGCAACCCACGCTTCAGGGGGGGATCTGCGCGAACCATGGCTCCCGCAGGGCTTTCCCGGATGATCTCGGATGCGACGCCCTGCGACGTCGCACCTGAATTGCGTCGCCACAAAGAGACAGAGACGATAGCCCGCCGGGACTGGTGCCGTATGCTTTTAACGGGCACTACCGGTTGTTTGCGGGTTCGGATTTCGCTCTGACATCCGGGAATTCGCCGGTAGTCAGAAACTGTAATCTTGCAGGATGGAGGATGGTGGTGGGGGGAATGTATTCCATCACCAGCTCCCCTGTGGTATAGTTCTTTGAGAGAAGATGCTTGTACGAGTATTGGTGCTGCTGCTCTGTTGTATCGGTGTGGGGAACGCGTGGGCAGAGGATCTGCCGGGTCAGATACTGGCACGGGCTGAGCGGCACCTGGCCGCGGAGGATCTTGCGAATGCCCGGAATCTGCTTGATCAGGCTCAGGCTCTCGCTCCCCGCGATCCGAGGCTTCTTGCATTCCTGAATAAGTGGAACCGGGCCAGGGAAAAAAAGATTGCCGCTCATAAACGCACCGCCGAGTTTCTCATCATGTCGAAACAATATTATGCCGCCGCGCAGGAGCTGACGGCCGCGACGGCTCTCGATCCCGCGGATAAAGAGATTCTTGAGAAACTCACGCAGACGCGGCAGGCTCTCAGATTGATGGAAAAACACCAGGAAAACGGCATCTGGGTCGATCCGGCAACCGGCAGGGCCGCTGATCCAGATTTATACGATGCTCTCTCGCTGCTGCGGCGGGCGCGCGAGGCGAAGGACCGCGGCGATCTGCCGCTGGCTCTCGATCTGGTCGACCGTGTCATCGCCCGTGAAAAGGTCAATGCGGAGGCGGCGAAGCTCAAGGAGGAGATCCTGCAGATCACCCGGGAATTCGACCTTCTTGCCGATGTCGAGGCTGATACGAAGTCCGGCCGCTTTTTCGAAGCGTTGCAGAGGCTTGATGCCCTTTTACGATCGAACCCGGATAGCCTCGATCTGCGGCTTCGCCGCGCCAATGTCCTTCTGCGTCTCGAACACTATGCCGATTCGCTCCGTGATTTCGAGAAAGCCCTGGAACTCCAGGCGACCCCGACCGAGCTTCTGCCTTCGCTCGTGAAGATCTACTCCGGTCTCCGGCGGCCTGTCGAAACGCTCGCCGTTCTTCATGACCCGCGCCTTCGGCCCGATCGAGAATTCTTGAAAATATATATCAAATCATATGTGTATGCATTCCCGGCCGCTACGGTGGGTCTGGTTCTGTCTGTCCTCTTTCTGGTTACAGGGATTATCTGTTTTTTTAGAATGCTGGATGCGCTTATCGAACGGTGTCCCGGGAACGTCGTCTTCAAAGCGTTGAAGGTTCTCTTTCTGTGCAGCCTGGGTGAACCTGCTGACCAGGCCGTTTCGATGCGGGCGATCGCGGAGAAGATCGACCATCCCTGGTTTTATTACTGTACCGGTCTGATCCTGATAACCCGCGATGAGCTCGACGTGGCCCAGAAATATCTCATTCCCTGCCTCGAATCTCACGTGTTCTCGGCACGGGCTTACTTCTTCCTGGGAATCATCCGGGCACGTCTTGGCCAGAAAATAGCCGACCATGATTTTGAAAAAGCCATCGTCGAGGGACTGAAAGACAGGACGGAAATGTGGCGGCCAGGTTTCCTGAAGAGGCTCGAGGAACGCATCGTCAAAATCTCACTGGAGGATTCACGAAAGAAAGCCGTGTTCGGCGACCTTGCGCAT
Source organism: uncultured bacterium (assembly GCA_964597625.1). Classification (GTDB taxonomy): domain Bacteria; phylum Muiribacteriota; class Ozemobacteria; order Ozemobacterales; family Ozemobacteraceae; genus MWAR01. Next base: position 22,577 of record CAZQYQ010000022.1, on the reverse strand, counting down.
ACGATCATTGATGGCTTTGCGGCATGATGCCGGGATCAGAGAACAGGGTTGTGAGGCTTGAGCTGTTTGTCACACCAGGAGCTGGATGAAAATGAATGCTGGGAGGAGTTGTCATGGTATATACTTATAAGTATATATATAGAACGGTAATCTGGCGGCGCTCGGTCTGTCTGCTTTTGGGGATGATGGCGGTGCTCTCCGGGCAGCCGGTTCTGGGCTGGTCCATACCGTCCGGCAGTCTGAGACCTGTGACCACCGCGAGCTGGCAGAGGCGTCAGACTGCTGTCTTCACGGGGAACGGGAAAAACTTGTACATAACGGCCAACCGGCCCAGCAAGGAAGAGGATGTTGCGATGGCGAACCAGTTGCTGCAGGGAGCGACATTCGCGGTCCAGTCTGATATGGGGCCTTCACCGGTCTTGACCTATGAGGATGTCACGCCTGTCACCAATATCAGGACCGGAACGATTCAGCCGCCTGATATTTCCCTGTTCATCGCGAAAAAACATATTTTTCAGAATATGAACCAGTTAAGGATAAGCTGCTATGTGAATGCTGAATTTGCCAGAAATGCCGAGAATCTTGTCGATCGCCCGAAATTCATTATTAAAGAAGACCCGCCCGTCACAGAAGAGGATGTCAAAAAATTCATGCAGGCCACGGTGGCATTTCAACGGAAGACACCGCTTCAGACAACCCAGATCAATACGCCTTATGACGAAGCACTGACGGATATACCGGTCTTGGTCGAGTTTCAGGTCGTCGTGAAACCCTTTTCCTACGTCCTTCCATTCACATCCATTCCGACATGGTCATCCTATGGCAGCTTTCCGACATGGTTTCAGCCCGCGGTTGAGGCATATCAGGAAACTTCTTTCGGGTGGTCGCCAACCAGAACATATGCGACACAGAACGCCGCGTATCAGATCGTTCTGCGCGATCGCACGCCGCCCCGGATCACGGATCTGAGCTTCAATCAGGGCCCGATTCTGCCCCTCCTGAGCGGACCAGGTTCGACCGCACCCTCGAGGGCGACGACCAATGATTTTTACCGGCCGACGGAGCTGAGAGCGGTTGATAATATATCTACTCAAATACAGTCCCGCTTCGGCATCGCGCGCGCTTCCGGACCAACTCCACGCGGAGTTCAGGATCAGGACGGGTGGCAGTGGGTGGGTAATGCGGTCACATCGATCAGCAGTCAGCCGATTCCCGTCGAGACGTTCCTGCCGAACGACTGTTTCGGGGAAATGAAATACACCGTCTTTGCCTGGGATGACAGCATGGTCATGAATCCGGGGGAATCGCAGATCGTCGAAAACCGTCCGGAGATCGCTTACGGCCTTCGGGGAGCGCATTCCGGTGAGGATCTGGGCCGTTCACCGGCTCCAAATGGGGCGCTGCCGTTTCCGGTCACGGCACCGGCGGATCCGACGAAGCTTGATATCAGCCAGCATATTCCCGATGCGGAAGGAACGATCTTCATCGACGACAATGATTTTCCCAATCTCATGATGCGAGTCACCTCGACCAAAGACAAAGGGCGTCCGGCATCGGATCTTCTGTTCCCCCCTCCGTCCGCCGTCCTTTCGACCTTCGATCGGCCGACCTATGACGCTTTCGTCGCGAATGCCCGGTATAGCGCCTCGACTCTGCCCGCTGGGGGGTATATCAGGTATCTCGCGGCTGATCTGGGCAATTGTCCGCCGATCGAGCGAGGCTGGCAATGGCAGTTCGGCATCGGCCCCGTTCCGGGCGGAAACGCGGTAAATCCCGATTTTGCGAAGAAGGCCTTCACCCTGGAAAATTTTATCCGCTCTGATACGGATTCGCAGGGCCTTCTCATCGACAACGATCCCGGCTCCTTCGGTGAGCGAAACGGCTTCGGCAGGACGGCAGCCGTGTTCAGCAACGAGCCTCTGATCGAAGATGTCGAGTATGAGGTTGCGCTCTGGGCTGAAGACAACTGCAAATGGATCAAACTCTCCGATGCGGGGCTTGGCCATCCGGCCCTTGTCGGAGCGGTGATTCCGCCACCGTTCACGGGCATCGAGTCGGCCGGCCTGAAATGCGTCGTTCCCAACCAGTATCCGAAACTCGAACTCGAAACACGCATGGGTTCGGATCGCTATGTTTCTGATACGCTTCGGGCCACATTCCGCGAACCGACCCGGCCCGGCCCTCTGCCGGCCCCGCCCGACGCCGCCGCGTGGAATGCCGATTACCCGTCGATCGAGGCGTGGGCAAAAGATTTCAAGGGTAATGAACGCCGCCTGAAGGTATACTTTCAGGTAACCGACGAGAAAGTGAAAGTGCGGGTCATGGAACAGCAGCACGTGGGGAATTAATCGTGAAATCGAGGGTCCGGGCGGGAATTTCACTCATAGAAATCTTGATGGCGGCCCTCTTCCTCGCCATGGCAGCGTTTCCGCTTATCCGGTCTTTTTCCCAGTCGCATGAAATCGCGACCCGCCAGGTGGAGCAGGAGACCACCGCCAAAGTTGCTGAAGCGGCCTTGAACAAGCTGATGTCCGGCAGATTCGACGATCTGAATGCCGCCGTGGTGACGGTTGCCGTACCGTTTGAAATTCAGACTCCCTCGGGGCCTGCTTCCGCGACCATCGATCTGCTGGGCTCCCCGGCGCAGGGGACGGGAACGTTCGTCATCAGTGGAACCCCGTATCGCGTGCAGGTTGCCGTGGAGCGGGCGTTCACCGGCCATCACGGGGTTCTCACCCCGGCAGCGTCGGCGAATGCCCTGACCTTCTCCTACGCGGTTCCGGCGGGCATCCCGGGATTGCCTCCCCCCCCGCCACCTGGACTGGCCGTGGCCACGTATTCCTGCCCTGACGATTTTCTCAGAATTCTCGTGAAGGTGACGGCGGGCAGAAGCAACAGGGAGATGCGCCTGATCACCTACCGGGGGGATATGCGACGATGAACTCGTTCCCGTTTGCCAGACAGGGGTTTGCCATGATCACGCTGCTGCTGTTCATGGTGGTGCTCATCACGTTCGTCGGACTTCTGCAGTTCAGTTCGCGCGGCCAGAAGGGGACTCACACGCGTCTTTTTGACCAGACGAAGGCTTTGATGGCTGCCCGGGCCGCCATCGAGCTTGCCGTCTACAAATACCGGATGCTTCCGGCCGAGTTTTACAAAGTGAACAGGCTGCTCCATGCCCCAATGGCCAACCCGGTGGAACGCGACTTTTTCAAGGCGGTCTGGATGAACGATTTTTCCGGAGGACCCGTCGCTGCGGGAGCGGGATTCATCCCCCCCGCAAAAAGGATCGTTGATGCGATGCGCCGCGAAACCGGAGACCCGATCGATCTGGGCGTCGAGAGCTGCGAACTTGTTACCCGCAAGGAAAGCGGGTATGTGAAAGACTTTCTCCGGGTCAAGGCCTGGGGCTCATGCAACGGAGAAAAGAAGACGCTCGAACAGCTGGTCGAAGTGGAAATCACCCATGGCCCGTAACTGGAACGTGGGCTGCAGATCCGCGATGACGCTCGTGGAAATACTCATCGCTGCTCTCCTTCTCTCCGGGTTCCTGGGAACAATCATCTATATTCAAAGATTTACCATGAACTCCTACCGAATCACGTCCTGGAAACAGGAAAAAACGCGGCAGATCGAGACCTTCTGGAATCAGTTCCGCAAGCCGATCGAAGAAGTGTCTGACGCTCTTTCCCGGAATCCTCCGGCGGGGAGCGACTGGGAAGTCATCCGCACCCCGCGCCCGTTGCGATACCGCTCGAGATCAGCGGGAAATGAAGGCGTTGTCATGGTCTGGCGGGCGGATCATCTGACGTCTTCCGGCGATCTGGAATATAGTCGTGAGTATAAACTCGAGCTGAAAAGCCGGCGCCTGGAAATGACGGGAGTTCAGTTCGGAACGGATCAGACAAGACTCCTCGTCGAAGGTGTCGATGAAGTCCGGGTGCGCTCGACCAGCATCCGGCAGGCCCAGAATCCGGCCGTTCCGGATGAACGGTTCGAGGAGTATCTCGACCCTTCGGGAGCCGGTTCTGCGGACCCGATCGTCGGAAGCGTCGTTGAGTTGTCGATTACCGTCAGCCCTGACCGCGGCTCCGGGATCCCCAACCAGAGGATCGTGCAGAATGCCAAGTTCAAAATACCGGTAGAATCAAGGGAGGATCTATCCCTCTGATTCTTTCCCGCGACAAAACGGTTTTTGCGTTTCGGGCTGTGGCGTTTCTGCTTCTGGAGATGATACCGGCGGCGGGAACTGCCCAGCCGATCGTTCTCCAGCCGGTATCCGGTCCCGGGAACGTGGCCTGGATCATTTTTTTCCTCGGATTGTTCTGTCTGTTGTTTGGAATGCTCTTCTGGCTTGCGCGAAAAGTGCTGGGAACCCGGAAAAAGGAAGTTGCCCCCGAACTTCGCCGGCAGTTCGAAAAAACCTACTCGGAAAAGCTCAAGGAGGAGTACGGCAAAAAAACCGCCGAACTTCAGAAATCCATGCAGGATACCCGCGTCCGGTATTCGTTCATTTTGAGCAAGATCAAAAATTTATCTGCGACTCTCGATCCGGGCAAGCTTTTCAAATCAATGACGGAGCTTCTGACGGATGACCTTGGCATGGAGAAGTATATTCTGTTTCTTTTCGACCACGAGAAGAAGGAGTTGTTTCCCTTCCGCTGGAGCGGATACCCCGACTCGATCAGGGATGAACTGGTCATTCCGCTGGCCACCGAGCATTTTCTGACCTTTGCCTTTCAACGCAGACGGCTGATCTATCGCATGGCGGCTCTCGAAGACGTCGACACCCGCGGCCTGGTCGATCATCCGCCGCTTCCGACAACCCTTATTGCCATGCCGCTGTCGAATCAGGACGAAGTATTCGGTGTGATACATATTGAATCGTTTACTGACGGGAGGAGCGAAATCGATGACGCCGATCTGCGGCTTCTCACATCAACGGGGAGCTTCATGGGGCAGGCGATGTCCAACTCGAACGTTTTCCTGCAGACAAAGGAAGAGCTGACGTCGACAAAACAGCTCTCTGAGCGGCAGATTGCCGAAAAACGCCAGTTGAAGGAAATCTTCTCCCGCTACACATCGGCTGAACTCGTCGAAACGATTCTGAAAAACCCCGGCTCCGTACAGCTTGGTGGAACCACGAAGAATGCGACTATCCTGTTTTCCGACATCGCAGGATTCACAAAATTCAGCTCCACTCTGACACCTGCCGAGGTCGTCTCGACGATGAACGAGTATCTGTCCAAGATGGCGGAAATCGTTCTGGATCACGACGGGGAGATCGACAAATTCATCGGAGACGCCGTGATGGCTCGCTTCGGCGTATTGAGCGACCTGGAAAATTCCAGTCGATCAGCCGTGGAAACGGCTCTTGAAATGATGGTCGGACTTCGGGAACTGCAGGGGAAATGGGCCCAGGAGGGAAGACAGGGATTCACCATCCGCATCGGAATCGCATCCGGCCCGGTGCTTGCCGGAAACATCGGCTCCGTTCGGCGCCAGGAGTTCACCGTGATGGGGACGACGGTGAACCTTGCTTCAAGACTTGAAAGCATGAACAAAGAACTGAAGACGAAAATTCTCGTCGATGAAAGCACCTTCAGACAGGTGGAAGACCTGTATATTGCCGTTCCGCATCTCGATGTCTCGGTCCGCGGTATTGAAGAGTCGTTGAATGTCTACGAAATCAAGGGGCGCAAACCTGCTTCTGAGAAAAGTGGTTCCCGTCTGGTATAATCGCTTATCTTCGATGTGACGCAAGGAGTTGTGGGATGAAGCGAATTCTCGGGTTTGTCGGGAGTCCGAAGCGGGATGGCAACACAGGGATACTGATGCAGCGCTTTATGAAAGGCGTTGCCGAGGCTGGCGGCGAATCGAAGATCCATTGGCTCAACATGCTCAAAGTGACGCCCTGCCAGGCCTGCGGATACTGTCAGACCCATGACCGCTGTGTGATCAACGATGATCTGACGCCGATTCTGCTCGAGATTCCAAAGGCGGACGGCATCGTGATCGGTTCGCCGGTGTATTTTTTCCAGGTGAGTGCCCAGACAAAGGCGCTGATCGACCGGTTTTACAGCTTGCTGAACCCGGATTTCACCCATCGGCTCGGCGCCGGGAAACCCCTTGCGATGATCTACTGCCAGGGGAATCCGGAACGTCTGACGTTCGAATCGTATTTCGGCCTGACGGCACGTGCCCTTAAAACCGTCGGGATGAAACTGGAACTGTCGCTTGTCGCTCCCGGCCTCCCTGAGCACGGCACCGTGCTTCAGCGTCCGGAACTTCTTGAAGAGGCACAAGCGATGGGAAGGAAAATGATTGAAGGGTGCAAATGAACCGTCAAACGCCAGGATGACGGGCTGATCTCACTTCACACAAGGTCGCTGCATGCATGCCGTCGCAACACGTTCCCGACACGTCGCCTGAACTTCATTCGCCCAGACCGGCGCCCACCGTCATGACTCGCGGAGTCGATCTGACGAGTGGGAGCATCTGGCGGCACCTGATCGCGTTTTCCCTGCCGATGCTGGCGGGCAGTTTCCTTCAGACGTCCTACAGCCTGATCAACGCCGTCTGGGTCGGAAAATTTCTGGGGAACGAGGCGCTGGCGGCGGTGACGGTCTGTTTCCCCCCGTTTTTCCTGATGATGGCCGTGGCCAACGGGCTTGGAATGGCCTCTTCCGTGCTTGTTTCACAGGCATACGGAGCGAAGGATGATGCGGGAGTCACCGTCATCGTGAATGCCGGAACGGCGCTGACGTTTTTTTTGTCCCTTGCCTGCCTTGTCGCTGGCCATGCGGGCGCGGAGCCTTTGCTGAAACTCATGGGAACGACTCCGGATGTGTTGCCGCTGGCCGTGCCCTATCTGCGGCTGATGTCGTTCTCGGTGCCGGCAATGTTCGGGCTGTTCCTGCTGACATCGCTGCTGCGCGGGGTGGGGGACTCGATAACGCCCTTATGGTTCCAGACCGGCGCCGTCGTTGCGACGATCTTTCTCGATCCGGTCCTGATTTTCGGGCTTGCCGGTGCGCCGCGACTGGGGCTGAACGGCACGATCATCGCGACTCTGGTGACTCAGATCGCGGCGCTTGTGGCATTGATCTGGTATCTGAGAAGGAAGCGGCATCTGGCGATGCCCGGCCGGGGCTGTCTGCGCCCGGATACCGCCGTTGGTTGGCGGATACTGAAGGTCGGCGTGCCGTCGATGGTCCAGCAGGGGCTGGTTTCAATAGGTATGATCTTCATGATTGGTCTTGTCAACGGCTTTGGAAAGGATGTCACGGCGGCATTCGGAGCCGGCACGCGCATCGATCAGCTTGCATTCATGCCGGCGCTCACGATCGGCACGGCGATTTCGAATATCGCCGGCCAGAATATCGGTGCCCGGCTGTTCGATCGGGTGGAACAGGCATTCCGGGCCGGTGTGATGCTCAGTGTTTTCTTCGGTGGCCTGGCGGCAGCGATCGCCGGGTTTCTGCCTGATCTTGTCATGCGTGGGTTTCTGTCCGACCCGGCAAGCATCGCGATTGGCTGCGAGTATCTCAGGATCATCTCGATCGGATATCTGTTTTTCTCGGTGATGTTCGTCAGCAACGGGGTGATTAACGGTGCCGGTGATACGATGGCAACGACAGTCATCTCGCTGATCGGTCTCTGGATATTCCGGCTTCCTCTGGCCATCTGGCTTTCCCGGGCCTGGCAGCATCAGACCGGCATCTGGTGGGCGATGGTCATAAGCTTTGGTGTCGCGATGACGGTCAGCGTCTGCTACTACAAATCCGGCCGCTGGCGGCGCGTCCTGAAGAATCAGGGGGGCGCAGCCACGGATGAACGCAGATGAACCATCGAACTGCCGCGACAGTGTTGCTGCTATATCCGCCCACGGTGCGGGCTTGCGAACCCCCGGCCGGAGTGGCGCGGCTTGCCGGGGCGCTGCGTGCCGCCGGATTCCCGTGCCGGGTCTGGGACGCAAATCTCGAAGGGCAGCTTGCGCTGATCCAGGGATTTTCCGCGGCTGATGCCGCCGATACCTGGACCCGCCGGGCCGTCAGAGATTGTACGGAGCATCTGGCCGGAATGCGTGATGGCACTGCTTTCGCGAACCCGGATACCTATCGGCGAATCGTTGGTGATATGGATCGCCTGCTCGGCATGGGCCCCTGGCGAACGAGTGGCCGTCGGCTCGGCCTGGTCGATGCGACGGATGAGCGGCTTCAGCCGGTCAGAAGTGCCGATCTGGTCCGGGCGGCCGAGAACTCGCTCGATGATCCCTATGTCCGGGTGTTGAACTCCCGCCTCGAGTCGCTGCTGGGCGCAGAGGAGCCGGTGGTGGTCGGCATATCGCTGAATTACCTTTCTCAGGCCCTGAGCGCGTTCGCGTTCGCGGGGCTGGTCAGGCGTCTCGTGCCACATGCGCGGCTGGTGCTGGGCGGGGGGCTCGTGACCTCCTGGATGTCGCGGCCTGACTGGGAAACGCCGTTCGGAGGCCTGTTCGATGATCTTGTTTCGGGGCCGGGTGAAACCTCTTTATTAAATATTGTAAGAGATATTATTGATATTGCCGGAGTGCCGGTGCCGACAGCTGCGACATGTTTCGCAACCGTTGCCGGTTCTGTCGAGCCGGCAAATCCTGTCATGGCATTCGATCTGCTTCCGATGCATGACTATTTTTCCCCGGGGCCGGTTCTGCCGGTTTCCGCTTCGTCCGGCTGTTACTGGCGCGGCTGCTCCTTTTGTCCCGAAAAAGCCGAGGGGAATGAGTGGAAACCGGCCGATCATCGGAAGCTGTTGAGTGATGTGCAGATCCTGAAGAAGCTCCTCCATCCACGTCTGATCCACTGGCTTGATAACGCCCTTTCCCCATCGTTCATGCGCCAGCTGATCGCATGCCCGCCAGGCGTGCCGTGGTTCGGCTTCGCGCGATTCGAGCCGTTTCTGGCGGAACCCGGTGTTGCCGCGGGCCTTCGGAGATCCGGCTGCGTCATGCTCCAGCTCGGTCTCGAGTCGGGCGATCAGGCGGTTCTCGACGCTCTCGGCAAGGGAATCCTGCTTGAAACGGCCGAAAGAATTCTCCACGAGCTGCACGATGCCGGCATCGGCACATACGTCTATCTTCTGTTCGGCACGCCGGCAGAAGACGAACCGGCCGCCCGCCGAACGCTTCACTGGGTCGCACGACGCGCCGGAACAATCGACTTTCTGAATCTTGCGATATTCAATATGCCTGTCCGTTCAGAGGACGCTGCCGGTCTCGATGTCAGGGCATTTTCCGAAGGAGACCTGCCTCTGTATCTCGAGTTCACCCATCCGCGCGGCTGGAACCGTGGCGCTGTCCGCCGGTTCCTCGACGCCGAATTCCGCCGCCACGAGGCGATCCGCGCGATCCTCAGGCGCGACCCCCCCTTCTTCACCTCCAGCCACGCCCCGTTTTTCTGCCGGATGCCGTGATCCTTCTGGCGGCTGCCCGATAGGGAGGGATATGGCATCGGCATTCAGGCCGTATCGTATACTGGAAAATATTCTAAGAGATGGCGTATGGAGATCGTGAAAACTCGGATGGTTGCGCCCAGCTGTATATGCATTGCAGATTTGGGCCGTCCGAAGTAGGCTTATATCCGCATGGAATTTCTTGTCATATTCATTCTTGTGGCGCTGCTTCCGGCCGTTCTGTATGTGATGATGGCCGATGAGGTTGATGACTCGCTGAGCCACAAGATTCCAACGCGGGAGTCCGTCGATTCTGCCGATGGTGAAACCAGCGATCTGCCGGATCCCGATCTCCAGCCCCCTGAGCGTGCGACGGAAAAGCCTGTGCGGAAGCGGTCCTCTGCGGGAACCGCTTCCCGGAACATCATCATCGAGCAGCGCACGGCTCTCGGAACATTGCTCTGGGTCGTGATCGTGATCTGCGGCAGCATCATGGCCGCGTCACTTCTGCTGCGGATGATAGGCATCAGCGGTATTCCCGCCTGGCTGGCAGGCGACTGCGGCCTGGGATTCCTTCTGGCCGGGTTTCTGCTGAGATTCGTGAGAAGCCGGTATACCTTCGACCCGTCTACGAGAAACATTCTCCACGAACAGGTGACGCCGCTTTACGTGAGGCGCCGCAACGTCTCTTTCGACGAGGTTCGTGCCGTGTCTGTTCGCGGCGAACTGGGCGGCTGGCCGTTGTTGTTCCATTTTCATTATCTCGAACTTCAGACGGTGCTGGTTTTCGACAGCGGCATCGTGCTGCCGGTTTACGATCCCGTCCGGGCGACCAACAACCTCTGGTCGGCTCTCGAAATTGAACGGGCCAGGGCGGAGCGGCTGGCCCAGATTCTCGATTGTCCCCTGTTCCCGGAACAACATCTCGATGCCGGGGCTCCGAACTCCTGGAATGCCGAGGTCAGAAGACTCAGAGAACATTCGGCACAGCCCGACGAACTCGAAAAAGCCCTCGTCGAAACCTATGTGTCGAGCCTCGGCATGTGCGTCACCGGGCCGCAGAAGGTGAAAATCGACCTGACGACGAAGTTTGAGAAGTTTGTACTGGCTTTCGTGGTCTCGTTTTTCGCGGTCACGACCTGGTATGCCCTGAGCGCGGAATGGACCTACCTTGCCGGCAACCCGCGCATTTTCTACCTGATCCTGCTTGACTGCACATCGGTTGTCGTGACGGTGCTCGGCCTGTGGCGATGGCTCGTCGATGAATTCTACCTCTTCGATATCGAGAAGGATATTATCGAGTTTCATTCGAGATGGGGGTTCTGGAAAACGAGCCGGGTCATCTCCTCCTTCGGCGATGTTCGTGATATTCGCATCAACAGAGTCTGGGCGCTGTTCGCGCGACGCCTCGAATACACCGCGGAATTGAAGCTGCCGGGGCAGGACCGGATCACCATATCCGACCACGCCCCTTCGCCGGGCATACCGGTGTTTCGCGCGCTTGTCCTGTCGCGGCTCATCGGGCGCCATCTCCGCGTGGATCCGAACGCATTCGAACGGTCCGTGGAAGGAGCGCCCGCGCTGGTGGATGAACAGCTCAGGCCACGCACCCGCAGACAACCCGACCGGCTGAGCGAACCTCCAGGGCTTCCCGGCGGTCTGCTGCCCGTCGAAACACTGCCGCAAAGGCGCAGCCCGCGTCGGCGCAGACGCCGCTGAAAGAGATCACCACAGATTCTTCGGGATCATCTCCTCGATCGCTTTTTCATGCGGATCGTTGAGAGCCCAGAGAAAATCGAGGCCAGTCAGCTGCTCGATGCGGTCCACGCTGGTCAGATACTGGCGTGGGGTCTCGGTGCCCCTGACGTTCTGGGGAATCAGAAAAGGCAGAACGCGGATCTCGTTGCCCTCTTCGTCGATGACGATTTTATAGAACGCATCGGGAATCTCGATTCGCGAAACACTTTTATCGCTTGTGTTCACATCGCCCAACAGCGTGCGCGTTGCATCAAACACCGGCCCGGTCAGGATCCAGACTTTCCCGAACCGGGGCGCCCACTCATCCGATTCGAGTCGCTCGAGCTTTTCCCAGACGCGCCGGTTCAGATCCGGTTGCATGGGAACGATATTGGTCAGATAAAACGTCTCTTTCTGGGCATCCGGGCCGAATCGCCCGGCGATACCCGCGTTCGGCGCGAGATGACCCCGGTCGAACCCCGTCGATGTGTATTCCTCATGTTTCACCTGGCTCTGGGTCCGGGGATCCGTCATGAACTTTGACGGCCGCTTTCCCGCCGGGCCGCTCGATGCGCCGTCCAGGCGATATCCCACCCAGAGAGGATCTTCACGGGACTCGGAATACCCCACGACGTACCCCTTGTTGCGCAGGATCAGAAATGTTGGATCTTTCACCGACGAGCGCGGCTTCCCGGCATACACGAGACCGTTTTCCGAAGCCGTTTCACGCGTTGCCTCGATCTCGGAGGGCCATCCGGCGGGCGGCGCCGTGGGAGCCGCTTTGTGTGGCCACAGCCACCATACCGATATCGCCAGGCAGGCAAACGCCAGAATCAGCAGAATCCACGGCGCATGGCGCCGGGAACTGCCGGTTCCTGAGGACTTCGTTCTGCCTGACCCCGAGCCGCCCCGGATGTTCTGCTGGCTGGAAACAGGCGTTCCAGGCCGCTTTGTCTGGTTGTCCGTCATACCCGCCGCTGCGTCTCCGATAGCAATATGAAATAATTGAATGAAGCCGGGATGCCAGCCTGCGCATGGGCCGGAATGTCTATGGTAACATGGTGAGGGTCGCATATAGCCGGGAAAAACGGCTGGATTCACTGGGGGACTGGGATGGACGCGGAATTCTGGTGGCGCATGGATCTGGGCAGTCCGATCGTTGATATCCGACGGATGACGGCCATGCAGATGCTGCTTGATCCGCCGCCTGCCGACGTTGCCGAAGAGCTCGCATCGACGGCGGCACGGGAAGACGACGGAGAAACCCGTACGATGCTTCTGCAGGTCGTCGAACGGATCAGGGCATCCGCAGGCGACAGACCCGTCGTCATACCGGATCCCCCTGCCGGGCAGGCTTCCGCCGAAGCTGTTCCCACCGGCCCATGGGCCGAATGGGTTGGAACGCCGGCGAAACGCCTTGCATGGCTTGGCCGGCTTCCTCACCAGAAGCGGCGTGAACTTGCCGAACAGGCTCCGGACAGACTCCGTGAAGAGACGCACTCGCTTGCCGCCTCGGCGCTCATCCGCTTGTTCGGCCGCTCGTGGCCGGAGCAGCGCCTCGAAGATCTTGTGCCGTATGCCGCCGGCACCGATGTGGCGGTATGCCTTGCCGCGCTTGAAACTCTCAGAAGCCGTAAAGCGGCACTGCTGGTGCCGATTCTGCCGGCACTTCTGGTGTCCAGAAATGCGCGTGTCCGTGGTGCGGCGGTGCGAGCACTTGCGGGGGTGGATCTCGACGAGGCTCTGACTCATCTCGGAGTCTTGCTGCTCGATGCGGATCCCGCCCGCCGCCTCGAAGGTCTTCGCTGCTGCCTCCACGTGGAGTTCGAGAGGGTCATGCCGCTTCTTTTAAAAGCGATGGCTATAGAAACTGACGCGCGGCGCCTCGCCGCATATGGGACATTATTCGAAATCAACGCAAACCTGGAAGCGCCATTCAAATTGTATGAGCTTTCCGAACAGGTTTCGGATGACCGGGCCGAAGTCCTGAAAAAGCTCGTTGCATCGGCGTGTCGTGTCATCGGAGGCACGCTGCTGAAACCCGATGAGTTCCAGAAGTTCCGGGATCGTCTGCAATCCTGGATAGACAGACGGGCAGCGGCGAAGCTTGCCCAGGAACTCGTCGCAAGAGCTTCCGACGGCCGTGGAATGGACTCTGAACTGATGGCGACGCTGGAGCGTGCCCGGAGCCGTCCCGCGCTCTGGAAGGCATTGCGCGACCTCTCGACTCTGCCGATGCCTGCGGCTGCGCGCTCCCTGTTCCTGCGGGCACTCGGAGAGCCGCCGGAACGAACGCCGGATGCTCCTCCCTCGGCAACTGCCGGTGCCGTGGCCCGGCCCGCCGAACCCGCCTCAAAGCCATCTGATCAGCCTCCGGATCTTCTGACAGTTCTCGCCAGACTCGGGCCTGGCGATACCGAAACGGCGCGGCGCGAAGTGACGCCGCTCCTGGCCTCGCCGGAGAAAACCTCCGCACCGCTTCTGGCCGCCGCTTTGCGAGCCGCAGTGAGGGCCAGGGTTTCCGATCAGGCCGTGGCGGCCCGCCGGTTGCTCACCAGCCCGGACCCCGGAGCCGTCGCGGCTGCCATCGAGTATCTCGACCTGTTCGCACCCGATGATCTCGAACACCTGCTGGGCCGGTTTCTCGCATCCATGGAGCCCAGGATCAAAACGGCAGCGGTGCGGGTGCTTCAGCGCTCGGATCCGCTCCAGGCCGTTTCAGCCCTGAAAGCGATGCTGCGAAGTCGTCAGGTCGAGCAGCAGAAGCTCGGCATCGCATGCCTTGTGCATGTCGAGTTCGCGCTTGTCCGGGACGCCCTTGCCGACATTTTCGTGACCAACCCGCCCCTCGAGCTGCTTGAAGCAGGTCTGTGCCTCTTCCAGACAAACGCCGATCCCGAAGGCGTGTATCACCTGTATCTTGTGGAAAAGCAGCTTCCGCGCGAATCGGCCGACATTGTCCGGAAGGTGCGCCGCGCAATGATGAAGTCCCTCGCCTCCGACGGCCGCATGCCTGCCGATACGGGCATCGCCGAGAGCGAGCTTGCCAGGCGTGCCGAGCGGGAAACGGTCAAGCAGAACGCCGCTCCCCGGGCTTATGCCTACAAGGTGCTCAAACCTTCGATGGATACGCCGGAACCATCGGCAAAGAACACCCTGACGGGCTTCATGTCCGGGGAAATCCGCACTGTTGCCGGAATTGCCGGTGCCCTGCTGGCGGTTGCCGGAATCGCCCTCGTGCTCTGGAACGTCCTGGCGGGGCATGGCAGAGAAACGACTCCTCCCACCGGACCCGCGCCGACGATTTCCCTCGCCGGAAGCAAACTGCAGATTCGCCAGGTGGACGGCTGGGTGAAAACCGAACGATCCTCCGCCGACGAATTCCTCGTGGAAGCGGAAACAGGGGAATTGTTCTGGATCCCCTGCCGCGATTACGATCCCTCACCGGCTTTGGGAGCCAGGTTCAAGGGCGCGCTCGTCCTGATGCAGAAGCGCAGTGACGGCAGCTGGTCGTCCCGTCGTGCCGCAACGGCGGGTTTGCGATAGAACAGGGCGTATGCTACGATGACTGCGAAAGGCGGCTCACCACCCCATGCCTGGACTCGCTCTCACGACGGAAGCCAGACCGAACTGTGTCATCATACGGGTTGACGGGTATCTCGATGGAGACTCCGGCCAGCAGCTGCTTCAGCTTGTCGAGGATCTTCTCTGCCGGGGGGTTCGGGGCATCGTCGTCGACTTTACCCGGTGCGGCAATATCAACAGCCTTGGCGTGTCATCGCTTATAGATGTGGCGATACGAATTATTGAGGATTTTGGTGGCAGGCTCGCCTTCACCGGATTCAGCGAGCTGCAGCGCAAAGTATTAATATTGGCTGGTATTATTCCTATGGCGGTTGCGGCTCCCACGCTCGCGGAAGCGTGTCGCGTCGCCGGTGGAAAGCCCGAGGATGACGATACCGACGGCGGCTCCCGAACATGAACCCGGTCGCCCTCTGGTGATGCTCTTCGGATGAATCCCGTTTTTGAGCCTCTTCAGATCCGCATCATTCGCTGGCTTGCCGTCTGCGTCTGCTTTTTCGCATTTCCCCTGCTTCTGCTCAATCTGGGAATCCGCCATGCTCTCGAGCGGAACTGGGAGATATACTCTGCGTCCGTTGCCCGTCGGGCCGGAAGTTTACTCGAAAGACTGCGTTTGCGCGGGGACGAACAGACGTTTCTGTACAGCGAACTCGTCAGGTTCGGCAGAGAGGTTGACGCGTCGCCCGACATCGTGAACTCCGCGAGCGAACGGTTTGAACGGCTGAATCGTGCCGTGCCGGGTCTGTTCGAACTCTACGTATTATCCGGCCGCAACGGCATCGTCTGGCCGAAGCAGCTGCCGATGGGGGTTTCTCAGTATCAGGCCAGGCTGTTGGGAGACACGCTCCAGGGCGCTGACGGCGGAAAACCCGATAAATACGCCCTCAAGAAGAGCGCGCGACTGTTTGCCTACTTTATCACCGATGCGCCGCCCGTGGATGAGATCGTTCCGATGCGCCTGCTGAAGCGTGTCGCGGAAGTCAATCCTGCCGGGCTGAGAACCTATTTCGGCTTCTGGTTCGGCAGCCGCATCGGGGTTCTCGCGCTGATGAACAGGCAGGCGCTTCGCCGATGGCAGCTTCTGCAACTGCTGATGCAAAAGGCCAACCGCCGTCAGAGCATGTTTCGGTTTGGCATTTCAGTCCATGGAACCTGGCACGCTGCCGGGGAGAGAAACTCGGTGAACAGGCGCCGGGAAGCGCTTGCATGGCTTGAAGACTCGTCCGAAGACGCCTTCTGCGTGCGTGAAAACCGTCTGTTCATGCGTCTCAATCTCGATCCCTCCATGCGCATGTGGGTGGAGGCGGCGCTTGACGTTTCCTATCGTGGAGACGTGTTCCGGAAGCGCTGCATGTCGCTTTCGGCCATGCTGCTTCTGACCCTCTCCGTGCTCAGCTTTGGATTGCTCGTGGCGGGCTGGCAGATTCCGATGTCTCTCCGCCTGAGACTGATGGTCCTGTTTGCGATGGCAACCGGGCTTCCACTTTCCGGGCTTGCCGTCACGGGATACGACGATCTTCAGAAAACCCGTGATGTGCTGATCGAGTCGGGCAGAAGGCAGCTTGAAGAGAATCTGAGTGCTGTGGAAAACGGATTTGAAAAATTCGGCAGAACCTATGCCGTGAAGCTTTCGCGGCTTCGTGATGCATACAACCAGCCCGGCCACAGTTTCGATCACATAGGATTCGCACGGGCTCTCGACACCCTCACAAAAACGCTCGGAGGCAAATCGCCGGCGCTCATTCTCGAATCCGGCAAAGTCATTCGCATCACCGAACTGACCGGTCAGAAGGGCGAACGGGAGACGATGCTCGAAGCGGTCTGCATCGAACTGCTGCGCCGCTACAACAGAAGCATCGGAGTGGCGGACAGCAGGCCGGACAGGCTGGCCCTGGCTTCGCTGGTTCTCGATGACAGAACCGCAAAGAATCTGTTAACCGGCGTCATCCGCAGTCGTGGCCAGTTGAATCATCTCAACTTCGGTGCGGAAGATAAATTCGTGTACATGAATTTCATCCTCGACGCCTCCGGGGGAGCTGCCGGCGTGTTTTTTGTCAATTGGGATCCGAAAGATCTTGCCTACTATTATTTGAAGCATGATATCCTGCGCCGCCAACGCCTGCTGGCGCACAGCCGGCTTTATGCCTTACACGAGTGGGATGCCTCGCGCAGCATACCGGACAAAGCCGCCGGAGCCGGGTGGCTGAAAAAATTCGTCGAACGACTCCAGGTGCGGCGGACACGGTTATTCGACGAACTCACAACAGATGGCCGGCGGTGGCTGGTGGGGGGTGTGCCGGGCCGAGAGCTGCAGGCATACATGCTGATACAGGCGTTGCCGCTTGATCGCCTGACCGGCCCGGTCGATGGCCTGACGTCGGATCTCATCTGGGGCGGTGCCCTGTGCCTGCTCCTTTCTCTGGGGGTCGCCACGGCACTTGCCAGACAGATTCTCAGGCCGGTTGCGATTCTCACCTCCGGTGTCGATGCGATGCGGACAGGCCGGTTCCGGACCCGGCTGCCGGTCCTCGACCATGACGAATTCGGCGTGCTGACGGTGTCATTCAACCAGGCCCTTGAGCGGCTTGAAGAGCTTTCGACGGCAAAAGCATTCCAGGAGCGGCTGTTCCCCGGCGATGCCCTGCGTGTCGGCAATGCAGAAGTTGTCGGCATTTGTCGGACTGCATCCGAACTGGGCGGGGACTATTTCGATTATTTTGATATCGGCGAAAACCGGGTCGTGATCCTGATCGGCGATGTCGCGGGACACGGAGCCGGCTCGGCGCTGCTGATGGCGATGGCCAAAGGCTTCATCGCGGTAGAAACCAGGCGGGACTGCGATCCGGCGCACGTTTTGTCGGGGCTGAACGACATGATCTTCACGGCAATGAGCAGAAGACTCATGATGTCGATGTGCTACGGCCTTCTGCATACAAAAACCGGCATCCTCACGATCGCCAACGCCGGCCATTGTCCGCCGCTTCTGGTCCGAAAGGGCGCATCAGAAGCGGTTGAGCTGCTAACCGGCGTTGGATATCCGTTGGGAACGCGACGCAATCCGTCCTACAAGTGCCAGGAAGTCAGACTGGAGCCGGGCGATCGAGTCTGGTTCTTCACGGACGGCTTTCCCGAGATGCCCGGAACCGGCGGCGAGCCACTCGGGTATCCCGGGCTCGCCGCTATGATCATGACGGTTGACGGAAGCGACGGCGAATCACGATGCCGGCGGCTGCACGGAATCTGCGCCGCATATCGTTCCGGAAAACCCCAACCGGACGATATGACCGCTATCCATCTCGAGTATCGGGAGAAACCGTAAAACGGCTCTCAGCCGAGAGCCAGCTTCGCAATCAGCATGATGAGACCGGCTACGATGGCGAACAGAAGCTTTGATTTGAGTTCGTTCGGTTCCTGCAGGTTCTGGTTGTTGTCTGACATGGGTTGGACTCCTTGGGCTCTGCCATACGCCAGATGGACATGCACTCACGGTGCAGGCCATCCGCTCCCGCGGAACCGATCTTGCTGTACACAACAAAGCCGCCTCCGCTCGTTGCAGATGGCGGCCCGACCATCCAGAAATCCTTCGGAAAGGAATCCGAACCCTTTGCCTTTAAGGATAAGCATTTCCATCCGGTTTGACAAGGTCTGGAAGTGTATTGTGTTAACAATAGAATGTCGGGTCAGGAGGATATCGCTTCAAGCCGTTCGATTACGGCACGGGTGACCCAGGAAGGGGTGGACGCCCCGGCGGTGACACCGACGGTTGCAACACCTTTGAAAAAAGCCGGTACAAGCTCGTTGGCCGTTTCGATATGAACGGTACGGACGCCTCTCGCTTCCGCTATTTCCGCAAGCCGCCGCGTGTTCGCGCTGTCTCTTCCACCGACGACGACGACCGCGTCGACTTCGTCCGCAAGCTGCTCAACCTCGTCCTGCCGATTCGACGTCGCCTTGCAGATCGAGCGGATAATGCTGCAGTCGGATATCTTCGCTGACACGGCCGCCGCGATTTCCTCATACTGCTTTTCATTGAACGTCGTCTGGGCGATGACGATGGCCTTCGGGACAGCCGGAATCGCTGCGACTTCCGCAAGAGATGCGATGACCAGATGATTGTCCGGGGCGAAACTTTGAAGGCTGAGAATCTCGGGATGATGCGGGTCGCCGACGATCACGACGAAAGAACCGGAGGCGGAAGCGGTTTTGATGCGATTCTGACTCGAAACGACATGGGGGCAGGTGGCGTCGACGACTTTCAGACCGCGTGCCCGCATATTCTGGATCTCTTCGATCGGCATGCCGTGCGCGCGGATAATGAGAATACCCTCGGTTATGGGCCGCCAGTCTTTAACACTGCGAATTCCCTTGCTTTCGAGTTCGGCGACGGCCTGGGGATTGTGAATCAATGGGCCGCAGGTGTAAATGGATTCTCCGGCTCCGGCCGTTTCGGCCGTGCGGAGGGCGATGTCGATGGCCCGTTGCACGCCCATGCAGAATCCCGCTGTTCGAGCCAGTTTAATGCGCACCCGTGCTTCGCCTCCCTTGATGGTCTGGCCGAATCATAGCCGGATCGGTATCCAAACGCAACAACCGCCCTCATCAGGCAGCGATCCTCACGTATCTGTGCCGTTTGCGGATAACCAAGCAAAAAAATTCAACATCATCAGAGCCAAGGGCACAAAGCGAAATGACGGGAATGAATGTTCTATCTGCATATCCCGGGAGGCATACATGCCTGCCGGCGTTGTGGCGAATAATTGTCGGGCAGGATATACTTCTCATCAGAGAATCCCTGAAAACGGGTGTTTTCGGGGGTTGCCGGCGCGAAAATCTGGAGAGGATATGGCCCATCACACGATGAGGGGCGCGTACGCGCGGTTGACGGATCGGCTCAACCTGCATCCGCAGGGGGCGCCGCCATCCGATCTTCTTGCTGCGATTCTGCGCATGCTTGTCTCGGAACGGGAAGCTGAATTGATCTCGCTTCTTCCGTTGCGTCCCTTCACCATTTCAGCAGCGGCCCGGCGCTGGAGTGTGGATGAAATGACGGCAGAGGGAGTCCTGAATGAACTGGCCGGCCGCGCGCTTCTGGTTGACATCACAGGCCCCGAAGGCCCTGTCTACACTCTGCCTCCGCCGATGGCCGGTTTTTTCGAGTTTTCCCTGATGCGGGTGCGTGACGATCTGGATCAGAAGGTGATCAGCGAACTTTTCTACCAGTATGTCAATGTCGAGGATGAGTTCATCAGAAGTCTCATCGTTGGCGGTTCCACGCAGATCGGTCGGGTATTCGTCGACGAAGGCGCACTGCCCGCAAAGCCGGCACTGGAAATACTGGACTGGGAACGCTCGTCACGCATGATCCTGGATGCGACGGCCATCGGGGTTGGCATCTGCTACTGCCGCCACAAGATGGAACATGTAGGAAAGGCGTGTGATGCACCTCAGGATACCTGTCTGACGCTGAACATGGTTGCCGATTCTCTCGTGCGGCACGGTCATGCCCGTGCGATCTCAAAAGATGAAGCCCTGCGGATTATTGAGATGAGCAGAGAGAAGCATCTTGTCCAGTTCGGCGAAAACGTGCGCCGCGATGTGAATTTCATCTGCAACTGCTGTGGATGCTGCTGTGAGGCATTGGTGGGATACAAAAAATTTGCTCTTCTGAAGCCTGTGCATCCGGCGCCGTTTTTACCCGTTTCTGACGATGCTGACCGTTGCCGGGGCTGTGGAACATGCGTGAAACTCTGCCCGGTTCAGGCCTGGTCGATGAAAAATAATCGGCCGGAACTGAATGCCGACCTCTGTCTCGGCTGCGGCGTCTGCGTGCGCGGCTGCCCGTTCGGTGCCCTGCGGCTTTCCAGGCTCGAACGCGGGCCGATAACACCCATAGACACGGCCGAGAGAGTCGTCCGGATGGCCATCGAGCGCGGCAAACTGCAGAATTTCATCTTCGACAACCGCCTGCTGTTCAGCCACCGGGCCATGGCGGCACTTCTGGGTGTCGTGCTGCGACTTCCTCCCCTGAAGCGGGCTCTGGCATCGCGTCAGATCGGTTCAGCCTATCTCGACCGTATCATCGAACTGGCCCGCATCCCTGAACGCGAGTGAACGATACGACAGCCCCGGATGATCACGGATAAGAGGTCAGTTCAGTGCCTCGGCGCGCGATCGAGTCCTCCGGCTTTTATCCACTCCGCAAGGTGGCGCATGCCTTCTTCTATGCCCACGCGGGGCTCGTAGCCGAGATCCCGCCGTGCCGCCGTCAGATTGAACCAGTGAGAGGTCGACATCTCGCTGGCCATGAATCTCGTCATCCGGGGTTCCCCGCTGAGATTGAACAGCCAGTATCCCGCTTCCATGATTCCACCGATCGCCCATGCAACCGTCGGAGATATTGAGCGGGTCAGGGGCGGCAGGCCGGCGGCGCCGATCATCATGTTCACGATATCCCACAGCGGTCTCGGGTCGCCATTCGAGAGAAAATATGCTTTTCCCGCGATCGGCGAACCCGGTTCAAGCCGTTCAGCGGCGAGAATATGAGCATCAGCGGCATTGTCCACATAGATTGTATCCACTTTGTTTTTGTTGTCGCCGATCATCATCAATCGCCCGGCTTTTGCGGCTGCGACCATGCGTGGCGCAAGATTGTTGTCGCCGGGCCCCCAGATCAGATGCGGACGGAGGGCAACCGTTGCGAGCTGCGATCCGTTTGACGCGATCACGAGCCGCTCGGCGATCGCTTTTGTTTTCGGGTAATGCGTTTCATAATGGTCGGGATACGGAGCCGACTCGGTCGCGTTTTCCATGTCGTTGCCGTCGAATACGACGCTTGGTGAACTGGTATAGACCAACCTTCTGATGCCGAGCTTCTTGCAGGCATCGACGACGTTCGTGGTTCCGAGAACGTTGGGCCGGTGATACTCCTCGTACGAACCCCAGATGCCGGGCTTGGAGGCGACATGAAACACAAGATCACAGCCGCGGCATGCTTCCAGAACCGTATTCGCGTTTTCAAGATCACCGCTCACGCACTCCACGCCCATGTTCACCAGCTCGGGATAGCTGCCGCGGGAAAAACTGCGCACCGGCAGTCCCCGCTCCCGCAGCATCTTCACGATCGTTTTTCCAAGGAACCCGCCGCCTCCGGTAACGAGAATCTTTGTGCAGTTTTTCAGTCCCGGATCAATGATTTTGACGGTGCTCATGTGCCGCTCCTGTATGAAATCGATTTCTGGGTGATGATAACAAAAAAGTGCATGGGGAATTGAAAACAATCGTCCGGGCGATCATACTGTGTGGCACGCGTCATCCGAAAAAAGGAGCAGATATGAAAACCGCCGTCGCATCGCATATTCTTGTGAGCTCAGAAGCCGAGTGCAATGAACTGAAGAAGACCATCGAGCTTGGAGTGAACTTTGCCAAGGTCGCAAAAGAGCATTCCAAATGCCCGTCAGGGAAAAACGGTGGCAGTCTCGGAAGCTTCGGCCAGGGCGATATGGTGCCTGAATTCGACAAGATCGTCTTCTCCGGCGAACTGCAGAAGGTTCACGGTCCGGTGAAGACCCAGTTCGGGTATCACCTGATCTGGATTGAAAGCCGGAACGAATAAACGGCCTGAAAACCAGATCCTCCGGGAATCATGCTCGCTGAGATAATGTCGCTCTGAGACGCTCGTCGGCCCAGAGAGTGAGCTGTTCCCGGCCGATTTTCGCGTTGTGGCGCACGTCGACGGGAAAGCCGGAGTGAAAGAGAACCTGCTTAATTTCGCGGGTGTGTTCGTGCGCGGCACCGAGAGCCAGCAGTTCATTCGTGAGCATGCCTTC
>CAZQYQ010000021.1:0-28749 GCA_964597625.1 uncultured bacterium | reverse complement strand
ATAGTTTCCGAGTTTTGATCTGATTGCGGCTTCCCCCGGATCGGCATTCGGAGCTGTGAAGACAAACCCTGTGTCGGCGCCGACCAGGTCGAGGGCTGCCAGCAGTTCGACAAACTGGTTCTCCCCGGGAATGGTTCCGAGCGTGACGGGGTGAAATGTTATCAGCAGGTTTTGCCCGCGCAATGGAAACCCGAGCCTCCGTTCAACCTCGGCTCGCTCCAGAATCGCCGTCTGACGAATGACATCAAGCCCGGTGCTTCCGGAAACGATGATCCGGTGAGGCTCTTCGCCGAGTTGCCGGACTCGGGCTGCCGCTGATTCCGAGGTCACGAAATGCAGATGGGAGAGTTTTGTCAGGCTGTGGCGTATGGCATCATCGAAAGCGCCTTGCGTGACGTCTCCTCCTGCGATGTGAGCGATGGGAATTCTCATCAGCAACGCCGCCATTGCGGCCGCAAGAATTTCATACCGGTCGCCCAGGATCAGAATCAGATCCGGCGCCAGCCGGGCGAACGCCTCGGCAAAGCCCGAGACCCCTCGCCCTGACGCCATCGCCAGCTCAGTGCCTGAATCACCGGACAGGTTCAGATGGACTCGTTCGTTTATTTTGAATCCGTCATCTTCGATGACGCGCCAGGTGTTGCCGTGGGTGGCGCTCAGGTGCGCACCGGTCACGATAAGCTGCAGTTCCAGTGTCTGACTGGCCGCAATACGGCGCATCACGGGGGAGAGCAGCCCATATTCTGCCCTGGAGCCCGTGATGACGCAGATGCTGCGCCTGCGGGGCATCATGCTTTGAAGGAACGAGGAGGTTCCTGCTCCGTATAAAAATAATTATATGATTTATCTATATAAAAATCGCAATAATGCATTGTGATGCGACGCCCCGAAAAAGAAATGAAAACCAAGCTTAGATATTGTATCTGTCGGCGTTATACCGGATGAGATTTTCCGGTCGAGTGAACCAGGCGGCTGTTTCGGCAATTCCGCGGCGGAAACCATCTCGCCCGGCGAATTCCGGTTCCCAGTTGAGCAGTTCACGGGCCTTCGTATTGTCGGCCCACAGCCGCTCGACTTCACTGGAGGCCGGTCGCAGCCTCTGACCGTCAGTCTCGACGTCGATGGCTGCATTCATCACATCCGCAATCAGCGCCGCTGTATCTCCGATCGAGATTTCATAATTGCTTCCGATGTTGATGACCTGTCCGATTGATTTCGGGGATTCTGCAACGGCGATGAACCCGCGCACGGTATCGGATATATAGTTGAAATCCCTGGTTGGGGATACGGCACCAAGCCTGATGCTTCGCTTCCCGGCCGCGATCTGGGTGATGATCGTGGGAATGACGGCTCTCGCCGACTGACGGGGGCCGTAGGTGTTGAACGGTCTGATGATGCTGACCGGCGTGCCAAAAGCATAATGAAACGACAGGGCGATCTGGTCGGCTCCGATTTTGGACGCCGAATACGGCGACTGTGGCTGGAATGGATGCTCTTCGGTAATGGGCACGAACCTCGCTGTGCCATATACTTCGCTTGTGGAGGTGTGTACGACATTCGAGATGCCCAATTCGCGGGCGGCCTGCAGGATGTTGAGGGTGCCTTTAATATTCGTATCGATATATGTATCCGGCGAGTGATAGGAATACGGGATGGCAATCAGCGCGGCGAGATGAAAGACGATGTCACAGTCACGCATCGCCTGGCATACGCCGTGCGGGTCGCGGATATCGCCGGGAAAGACGTCCAGTTCGCGTCTGATTTCGTCAGGGCTCTGATCGAGCCAGCCCCAGCTGTTGAATGAGTTGTACAGCACGAATGCGCGCACCCGATGACCCCGGCGAATAAGCTCTTCGGTCAGGTGCGAACCGATGAATCCGTCAGCCCCGGTGATGAGAATGCGTTTGCCGGCGATAGACATTTCGAAAGCTCCTACAGGGGAACAGCTTCGACACTTCCAGCTCTTGTCGCAGAAAGTGAGGCATTCGATCACAGATTAACACAGATATCAAAAGATGCAAGGCACCGATGGCCCGTGTGCATAGTGGGAAAAAGATCTGGCGCTCATTTTCATGCATGATCCAGGGGAATTTCCCGGACACTGCGGATATCGCGACGCCTTGTGGGACGGATCGTTCGCCTTTCCAGATACATCTGTCACGGGCCTGATGGATATATGGATATGCGGAGGCGCTGTACGCTGAAACGCCGGTTTGCGTGTGTAAGGCAGGTCGAAGTATGATGTGATGCACAATCTTTCGCATTCGGAAAGGAAGAATCGTATGAAGCGAACCGCTCTTGCTGCAATCATGAGCTTTTTCGTGGCTGGAGCTGTCTGGGCGGCTCCCGCGGTCGTCTTCACCGGAGAGATCGCGGCCAACCCGGATCTGTACCGGATCGATCTGCTCTCGATGAATATGACGCGTCTGACGACCGCTTCCAGCGCTGAAATGCAGCCTGCGGTGACGGCCGATGGAAAATCAGTTGCTTTCATTTCCGATGCGGGCGGTGCATCGTCGCTCTACCTGCTGAATACGGAACAGGCTTCAGGTGCCTGGCAGAATTTCGGCATCGAGAAGGGGGCGTATGCCCACCCGGCCTTTTCCCCAGACGGTTCTCGGGTTGCGGTCAGTTATGCACCCGATCCGGAAGCGCCGCTTCTGAATACGCGCCTGGTGCTCGTTGATGTGAAGTCACGGACGCAAACGGTCATTCTTGACGGGAAGACCGTCTGGCCCGATGCTGGTGTCGGCAGTGAAGGATCGCTTCTCGTGCTTGACAGGCCTCAGTGGGCTGATGCTTCGAATATTCTCTTCGTCGCTCTCGAATACGCCGATGCCGAAAGCGGCCGGCTCATCAGCGCAACGCTTTATCGGCTGAATCTCACAGATAAAAAGCTTGCAAGACTGACCGGCGGGGAATCGTATTTCGATGAAAAGGGTACTCCGCGCGGATTCAAAGCCTCCGTTCCCTGGTGCAGGCCCGACGGAAGCCTCGTGACGTTTGCCGCGATTCAGGGACATATCGATCGCACGCCCATGAGTATGGCTTTGGATGCAAAGAACAAACGCGTCCTTCCCATAAACGACCGGCAGTTTTGGGGCCCGGCGATTCCGGTCGGCGGCGAGTATCTGTACGGCTTCCGCGATGATGATGGGCAACTGAAACTCGCTTTGACGACAAAAAGCGGGAAGGGGCCGCGCCGCATTCTGCCATTTGCCGGCAGCGCTCTCGACCCGGCGCTGATTCCGTGATCCGCTCGAACAGCGAACCACGCTTTATCGGGTCTTCTGTTTCGTTGACGTTCTGACCGGTTGTTTGCGGTGCATTCATATCCGGCATGTTGAAATCTCGACAATGGTTATCCGCAGATGGCACAGATGCGCGCAGGAAGGCTCTCAGGATGAAATCTGTGCCGTCGGCATCCTCTGCGGATCGTTGTTTTTGCGTCTCCGTGGTTCATTTTAATTCAAGCCGTGTTGAGGATTTGTAATGGATTTTTCGACGTTGCGGAGGCATGTTGCCGAGATGGCTGCTGCCTGGAAAGAGCGCCCGCCGTTGACGGCGCGGGTGGTCGATCTTGCTCCGTCCGGAATTGGTTTCGTGCTGAAGACCCCGGCCGGCTGGGAATGCCTGCAGCTGCATTTGAACCCGGATCAGCAAGGCTTCTGGGTGTCGGGCAGCTGGGACGAGTCACCGAACGAGTCTCCTTTCGTGCGTGCGCTGACCAGGCATCTGAAGGAAGCGCGAATCGAGGCGGTTGAGCTCTTCGAGACCTTTCCGGGCCGCGCGGGCGACCGCATCGTCAGATGGCGTCTCCAGGCCCGCGATGCGTTTTTCTGCACATCGAAACGCTTTGCGCTGATTGGAGAGTTCACCGGGCGTATCGCGAATCTTCTTTTGTGTGATGGAGATGGAGTCGTGATCGAACAGGCGCGTTCAACCGGCAATAATCATTTGCATCAGAACTACAGGCCGCCTGCGTCATCATCGGCAAGTGCGGTTGATCTTGTTTCCGCGCCCGGAGAAATGCTCAGAGAGATGCTCGCAGCGCCATTCCAGACGTGGACCGACCGATTCATGGGATTCTCGCCGTTTCTGGCAAAAGAGCTGGCTTTCAGGCGAAATGTCACCCCTGAACGTGATTCCGTCGAACTTCTGCGCGAGCTTGACCGGGAAGCAGCGGCAGTTGCCGGCCCGGTGAGACTGTATACCGTTCCCGGGCGGTCTCCTGTCGTGAGTGTCATCGAAGCCCGGCATCTTTCGACAGCGGGGGCGAGCGTGCAGGAAGCCGCAACGGTCAATGCCGCGCTGACGATCCGGGAGCATGACCTTCTGCAGCCGAAACGACTCGAGGCGCTTCGGGCTCAGGCAAAAGCCACATTCGAACGCGATTTACGTGTAAAGGAACAACTGCTTGCCGGCCAGAGAACACTGCAATCCGAGTATGGGGATGCGGAAAAATGGCGTCGTTACGGCGATCTGCTGCTCACGCATGGTCACGAAATAAAGCCCCGCTCGACCGAGGTTCGGCTGACCGACTGGGAAACGGGATGTGAGGTTGTCATACCGCTCGATCCGATCCGCACGCCGGCTCAGAATGCCCAGCGCTGCTTTCACCGGTATAAGAAAGCTTTGCGCGGGCGTGAAGAGACTGCGCGCCGTAGTGCGGAGCTGCAGGGTGATATTGCATGGCTTCGCGAACAGATCTGGCTCAGTGAACATGCTGAATCTGCCGCCGATCTGGTCGGGCTTCCTTCCGCGAAACCATCGAAAAAGCGCGGATCCAGGCCGGGTGGCCGGGGCGAGGCTGACAGGGCCAAAACGGCCGCCAGGACCATCAAACCGCTCATAGAGATTGACGGCTGCCGCTTTTACGTTGGCCGGAACGGCCGCCAGAACGACCTCGTCACATTCCAGATCGGAAGGCGTGGCGATATCTGGTTTCATGCCAACGATGTGCCTGGAAGCCATGTGATTGCACGCCGCCAGGGGGCTTCTCCAGGTCCGGAAGACCTTCGGCGTGGCGCCGTGCTTGCCGCATGGTTCAGTTTTGCCGGGCAAAGCTCAAAAGTGTCGGTCGATTACACGGATGTGGCTTTTATCAAACGAATTCCGGGTGGCGGCGCCGGCCGGGTCAATTACACACACCAGAAAACTCTCTATGTCGACCCCTCCGAGGCGAATCGCTTATTGAATGGCATATCGGGGTGTATCCGTGAAAATCCGTGATTTCACTTCGGGTGAAAAGACAGTATCTTCGTAAGGCCTTTTGCGCGGCAGCGCGGCATGCGATGAACAGGCTTTCCGGAATTAAATTTTAACCAGGATTCCTGTCAGGTCGTCAGCGAACGGTGTATTGCCGCCGAACTCATCGACCTGGCTGAACATGCGTTGCAGCAGCACGGACGGCTGTTCATTGCGGCCACGGACCAGTGCCGATTCAAGGCCGTCGACACCGAAAAACTGACCTTCGGCGTTCCTGCGGTCGGTGAACCCGTCGGAGTAGAAAAACACCATGTCTCCGGGTGTGATCGGGTGTTCAAACTGGCTGTACGGCTTCAGCTGCGGGAATCCAAGAGGCGGAAATTCTCCTTTCAACTGGATGCAGGGGCCGTCTTTCGCCGGGCAGACGAGCGTCGGTGTGTGGCCCGCATCGACCCAGATGAGCTTGCCGGTTTTCAGATCGAATCGTGCATATATAAGCGTGGCGAAGCTTCCGAGATTGCTCAGGTTGCTTCCGACGTCTTCCTGAACCCGCCTCATGATCATTTCCGGCGATGGGATTTCACAGGAGCCGGTCTCGCAGTTCTCGATCGCGAGACGGCCGAAGGCGCGCGCAAAGGCATGTTTGGCGCCGGCTCCGATGAGAGCCGCATGAAGCCCCTTGCCCATGACGTCGCCGACGAGAATGTCGAAACAGCCGGGCCTGTGCTCGATGAAATCGATGAAGTCGCCATCGACACCCTGCGATGGAAGCGTCACACAGGCAAGTCGCGCACCACCGACTTCCGCGGGCACGGTTCCGAACAGCAGAGTCTGTTGAATCTCCCCGGCGATGCGGATTTCCTGCTCGCGGGCATCTTTTTCAGCCTGAATCAGTCTGTACAGCCGCAGCCCGTCATCAAGTGCGGTGTGGAGCTGCTCCGGCGGGCAGGGCTTGGTTAGGAACCGGAAGATGTTTCCCTCGTTCACGGCCTGAACCGCGACTTTGAAATCGAGTTCGCCGGTGAGCATGATGCGCGTCGTATCGGGCGCAATCTCTCTGACGTTCGCCAGAAATGCGGCTCCATCCATGCGCGGCATTCTGAAATCCGAGACCACGATCGCAAAAGGCCGGCCGGTCTTGAGGGCGCGGAGACCCGAGTCGCCATCGGCGGCTGTCGTGACATCCCAGGACCGGCCGAGAATTCGACTGTAGGAGGACAAAATATTGGGCTCGTCGTCTACCAGCAGCAGACGGGGCTTTTCCCCGCTTGGGACCGGGTTCATCTTCGCACCTCCCGCAACATCTGTCGACACGCATCCAGCCAGGCCTGAGTGCGTGATTCAAGACCAAGAGCGGTGATATAGCTGCGTTCAAGAGGCGGCTCGGTTTCGTTTTGAAGAAACGCGTTGGCGACATGCACGGCCGTCAGCGGCGAAAATTCTTTCCGTATCTGCATTCCGGGGTGATGATGACAGGTGACCGCTTCGACCACGGGGTCCGGAAAACCCCACAAGGCGAGCAGATAACCGCCGATCTCGGCATGAGAGACTGAAAATTCGGCGTATTCCGCCTCCGGGAACGACTCGCCGGCATTGAGACGGCGGAGCAGGGGCCGCATGTACCCCGGAACATCGAGCATGAGCAGCTTGCCGATATCATGCATCATTCCCGCCAGCATCGCATCATCCGCCATTCGCTGCCCGCCGCCCTGCGTGCGGACGATCTCCCGCGCGAGGACAGCGGCAAGAGAGCTGTGAGCCCAGATTTCATCGAGAGAAAGTCCTGGAATCGGCGAGTCGGGAGCGGTAAAAAATAATCTTACATATAATACAAGCGACTTCAGGACGTTGGCTCCGAGAAACAGCGCCGCCTCGCTTGGGCTGCTGATCTTGCGCGGAAGGCCGAAAAAGGCGGAGTTCACGAGCTGCAACACTCTGCCGGTCATGGAAACATCTTTTGCGATGATACCGCCGATCTGCTCCATGGAAGTCGTTTCCGATTCGAGTTCACGAACAAGCTCGGTGTAAAGCGGCGGAAGGCTCGGCAGATGCGGGATTCCACCGATGACTCGGAGAAGTTCGGGATTTTTAAGAAGCTTTCTCAGTTGAAGGGCGCGCGAAATGGCGGTTTCGAGCAGTTCTGCCTTGCATGGCTTCGCGATGAACTGGTGCGCCGCCTGCGTTGACTGCAGCAGCAGTTCCGACTCGTTATTGGCTTCCGCCGAGAGAATCATCCGTGCGATCTCGGGATGGTGCTCCTGCGCGTATTTCAGCAGAGTTCCTCCGTAGATCGGCGGCAGATTGAGATCGGCTACGACGACATCGAGCGGAATATCCGCCATCAGAGACACGGCTTCCGCGGGCGTCGCCGCGTAATACGTCACCCAGTCGAGGTGCATGCTTCGGATGAGGCGCTTGAGGCCGTCGAGCACGTTCCGATCACGATCGACGAACAGAATGGCCGGTCTGGCGAGAGTCATGGCGTGTCTCCTTTTCCGGCCGGGTGCTGTCGGGGCAGTCTGATGGCGAACGTCGTGCCGTGACCGGGTTCCGAGGTCGCTTCGACCTGGCCCCCGTGCTGTGCCACGATGACATTCCAGACGATTGCCAGACCCTGCCCGGTGCCGGTGCCGGCGGGCTTGGTCGTGAAGAATGGCTCAAAAATGCGCGGAAGGATGTTTGCCGCTATTCCGGGTCCGTCATCTGAAATGATGATGAGAACCCCGTCTCCGGTTGAACTGGTCGAGATGCTGATGCGGCCACGCTCATACCCGCCGGCTGATATCTTTTCCCGGATGGCCTGTGCGGCATTCACGAGGAGATTCAGGACCGCCTGGTTGACCTCGTCGAGCGAGCATCGCACGAGGGGCAGATCGCCAGCCAGATTCAGATCGACGTCGGCGACATACTTCCACTCATGGCGGGAAATCATGACGGTGTTCTGTATGCCTCGATTTATATCTGACATTATTTGATCGTGGAGCGCCGGGTGCGAAAAATCCTTCAGGGCCATTGCAATTTTGGAGACGCGGTCGATCCCTTCGAGAGATTGATCAATGGCGGATGGAATCTCGGTTTCGAGCCAGGCCGGGTCGGCTTTCCGTTCTTCCGCCTCCATTGCCCGCCACGATTCCTCCGTGACGGAGGCGCCGGCCCTGATGTGCGCAAGCGTCTCTCGATACCGGCGCTGCAGGCCGAGAAGATCGGTGAATGCGGATTTGAGGAAGGAAATATTGTTGTCGAGATACTGCATCGGAGAGTTGATCTCGTGCGCGATTCCGGCCGCAAGCCTGCCGACCGTTTCGAATTTGCGGGAAAGCGCCTTCTGCATGCCGGGTGTGCGGTCCCGTGTCGAGCCGTCTCGGACGTTGTCTTCCATTCGTGGATCATCCCCCATTTCCGCGCAGTATACCAGCGTGAAGCTGGGCGAGTGAAGCGTGAAGTTTGAATCACCCAGGGAGCGATGGCATCGTTGTGAACCGGGGAGGCGGATATCCGGCCAACGCAAAAATGCCTCAAAAAGGAACATCCGGGGCCTTTTCGCTTCTGAAGCCGATTTGACGAGGTGCCGGGTGTTGCGGATTCCCGGGTGAGATGCTACCATACACAGATACGATCTTATCGGAGGCATCCGTGGCCAAAGGCCGACGACGCACAAGCAGACAACCTCCTTCCACCCCGGCCGAGGGCACGGGGGCGCACCCGTCGCAGGATTCGATATCTGCCGTTGACGGCCATCTGACGGCTCTCGATCTGATGCTGCGCGAGATGGCGGTTGATGAAGAGCTTCTTCTCGCGAATCTCGTCTTCGAACCTGTGATCATCGGCAAACAGCTGCGTGACAAGCGGTTCACCGTCTCGGATTTCCAGGGAGTCGAGGCAAACCGCACCCTGCTTGGCGTTTTTCTCGATACGCTCGAGGCCCGGGAAGCGCTGAACCTTGCGAATATCATGCTTCGCCTCGAAAACGAGCACAAAGCCGGTCGTCCCATCATCGACTGGATAGGCCGCGAACGCGTGCAGCGCCTGTTCACGGCGCCGTTCGGTGCGCCGGGCATCACGATGGTCGAAGATATCGACCCCGTCATCGATCGCATCCGCGACCGTAATGTGCGTGCCCAGGCCCGACGGCTCATGGTGCTGTATGCCGAAAAGATGGCGCACTCCTCAGACGATGCCTACGAAGTGCTCGGCGGTTGCATTCAGGAACTGCGGACGCTGTTTCTGCAGGGCAGCGCCGGATATATCCGCAATATCGACACGCACATCGACGAGATGCGCGAACTGGTTCAGCTCAATCGGCAGCGTCGCAAGAACTATATCGGCTACGAGACCGAATTTCCGATTCTGCAGGAGCATCTGAACGGCATTCAGAAACAGTTTTATCTCGTCACGGGCGGCGTCGGCATGGGCAAGTCGACCTTCGTTACCCAGCTCGCCTGGGACCTGGTCTCGTGCAATCCCGAGCTGACGGTGTTGTATTTCAGCCTCGATCTCAACCGGCTCGACGTGACGGCAAAACTCGTGGCTCATGCCGCCGACGTGCCGATCGATTACGTGAAAAACCCGTATCTGGCCAATATAACCTTTGAACAGCGCCGCCAGGACGGCCTTGCAAAAGTCGCGGAAATGCGCGAGCGGCTCCTTATTCTCGACGAGGGAAACGGCCGCATCTTCCTTGATGACGTGCGAAAGCTCGTCAAACGGACAAAACTTGAGCGTGGCGGTGACCTGGCAGTCATCATCGACCCTCTTTTCAAGATTCACATCAAAAACGATCGCATGAGCTTTCACGAAAAGTGCAATCTGCTTTCGGGAGAATTAAAAACGATTTCAGCTGTGGAGGGTGTGACGCTTATCGCGACGGCTGGCCTGCCGAAAGCAATCAGCAATCGACGCCCGGTCCGTGAGGATCTTGAAGAAATCATGGGGCTGCTCTATGACCCGTATGTCGTATTGTTCCTTTACTGCGACTATCTCAACGATTTCGAGACCCCGTTCCTGGAGTGGCAATGGGGCAAAGACAATTTCATGATCCCGATCAGCGAGCTGATGATCGCGAAAAACAAGATGGGGGGTATCAATTCCCGCGTCTTCTTCCGCTATTTTGAGTCTTATTCGCGGTTCCGCGAATGCGCGCCGCAGGAGGTCGAAAACTATAACGCCATGATCGAAAACCTCGAAAAATTCAAGGAAGTCAAGCGCAAGAACCGTGCACCTGGTTCTTCACCCCATTCTGGTGGCGGCAGGCAGGGCGGTGGGCGAGAGGATGAATTCTGACGATGGAAACGGCTGCCGAACTTTTTCAGAAAGGCGTTGAGTATCAGGAACGCGGCCTGATCGATCATGCCATATCAGAATACAGTCGTGCGCTCGATCTCGAGCCCGACAACATCGACGTGCTCATCAATCTCGGTGCGGCTTATCTGCAGAAAGGCCTGTCGGAACGCTCGACTCAGCTCCTGTCGCGGGTGCTGGCCGATCATCCGGAGAACGCGCTGGCGCTGTTCAATCTTGGAAAAGCCTATCTGTACCGGGAAGAAGCCGAGAAGGCTCTCTCGGTCTTCGAACGCGCGATGGCTGTCCTGCCGGAAGATCTCGAGGTGCGGCGGTCGCTCGTTCAATCGCTTCTGCTGTTGGGGCGGCGCGAAGAGGCCGCCTCGCTGCAGCTCGGCATGCTGGAACATCTTGCCGGCGATGCTTCGACACTCCTGGAACTCGGCCGCATGCTGTATGAACAAAAGCGCTTTTCCGAGGCTCTCGACGTGTACCGCAAGGCCGTCAGTGCGGCCGTCGACTCGTCTGCGGCTCTCGAGGGACTGGTGCGGTGTCAGATCGTGCTCGATATGAAAGACAAGGCGATCACGTCGCTCAAACGCGCGCTGATGATCGACCCGCGGAATCCGTCGCTGCATCTGCTGATGGTCGACCTTTTGATCGCGCAGAATGAGGTCGAGAACGCGGTGGACCATCTCAAACGTGCCCTGGAAAATGACCCACAGCAGCCTGATCTCCGGGCGAAGCTTGAAGAGCTGATGCGCAAGCTGCCGGCCCTTCGCAAACGTCTGGAGGCGGAGGAAATCGAAGCGAGAAGCAGTCTTTTCGAGACGGATGTCTATGATATTCTCGATGGACTGTATGACGGCAAAATCAGCGTTGATGGCGCTCTGGAATCGTTCGTCAAACTCCGCAGAAAAGATCCGGCTGATATGTTCGTGGCCGGTGAAATGGCCAATCTCCTGTTCCAGGCCCGTCGGTTCAATGCCGCAGCGGAAATGTATAATGAAATATACAAAGTCATGCCGCGCGATGTCCGCGCCCGTATCAACCTGGCGAAGTCGGTCGCCATGGGCGGGCGCATCGGCGATGCGCGGACATTCCTTCAGGATTCACTTCGCGATCAGCCGATGGCCGTTGATCTGGCTCTTGCGCTTGTCGAGCTGCACCTGCTCGAACGCGACTTCAAAGCCGCCTGGCAGATGCTCGAAAAACCGCTTGCAGAGAACCCCGACAATACACACTGCCTTTTTCTGCGCGGATATCTCGGCATCCGTCTCAATGCCTACGACGAAGCCGATCGTGTCTTCAGAAAACTTTTGACACTCACCCCGCGCGATGAGGAGTCGGCCGTCTGGTTCTCGCGGCTCTGCATCCTGCGCGGCCGGCCGATCGATGCGGCGCCGATCTGGGATACCTTCCAGGACGGTATCGAAAGCCTGGTCGAGCTGGTCACGCTCGTTGAACTCGCCATGGCCGCCGGAAAAGCCGCCGAGGTGAAGACTCTTCTGCAGCGTATCGGTGAAATTCGGCCGAACTTTCTCGAAGAACATATTCTCAACGGGAAAGTCTGCCTGTACTCGGGTGATTTCGCCGAAGCGGTGCGTCACTTCGATGCGGCGCTTGCCGATGATCCTGAAAATGCCGAGGCTCTCGCAGCCGCGGCAATGGCAAACCTCGCCCGCAACAAGGTTCCGAAATTCTGGATGTGCTGGCAGCGGGCCATGGATAGCGACGCGCTCTACGCGGTGCTTGCGGGCTTGACGGTGTGCCGCGCACTTAACTTCACGCAACTTGAACGCCTGAAAGCCGAAACCAGGCGGATGCTGGAAATATCGCTTCCTGACCAGCTCGACAAGCAACGAGTTTCGGCCCTGCTTTCCGTTTTGTGATCAGGCGGCATCGGCCGCCCGGAGGAGACCCACGATCATGCCCGACCATTGCACTCCCGCTGAATCACTCCCGTTGAATAAAGATCTGCGCCGCCTGCGTGGCCGGGTTCGCCGACTGAACAGGATTCCCGAGAACCGGCTTGAACAGGCAGTCTGTGACATCATCGATCTGAAAGGCTTCTCGGTTGCGGTGCTTCTCGATCGGCTGCCCTCGCTGCCGGTCAAGCTCCAGAAACTTGTTGCGACGAAAATCGAGGATTTTCTCTTCTTCCACTCCGGTCTTGGCAGAAAACTCCTCCCACGTATCATGCGTGCCATCGAACGCAGTGATGTGGCTGCTCAGCCCCATCTGGTCGCGGCTTTCGCCGATGTGGCCAACAGAGTCGGAGCGTATCAGCGCAAGGATGCAGCGGTGCCGGTTACCGCCGCCGCCGCGATGCTTGCGAGAGACATAGATCTGATCCGCCAGGGGAAAGCCGTCGAGATTCTCGCCATGGGGAAGGATCCCGCATGCATCCCTCTCATTTTTGATGTCATGAAACGGGCACTGAAAAATATCGATCAGTATGCCGGCTTCCATTTCACGGAGACGGCCCTGTTTGCGCTTCGACTGCTCGGCGGCGACAGCATGTTGCGGCTCATGGTGAACCCGACGTCGCCAACCCTGCATACCCAGTTCCGTCTCGAATGGCAAAGCAAGTCTCCGGAGCTGGCGAAAAGCGTTTTGAATGCTATTCTTGACCTGGGTGACGATTTCGCGGGTCTGATCCTCAAAGTCATCGATCTGGCCGAGTTCAATCTGCCTTTCCTGGCAATGATTCAGGAAGGATTGACCCATCCGGACAAATGGATTCGCCAGATGGCTGTCGAGTCGATGGCAAAAATCGCCGATGCCAGCGCACCCGAACATCTCGGGCGCATGCTGACCGATCCGGCCCCCGAAGTTCGCCTCATGGCCGTTTCCTCGCTGGGGGGCTGTCCTGCGGATAGAACCGGCTCACTGCTTGCCGAGATCGCTTCGCATGAAAATGAGACGTATGAAATACGCATGAATGCCCTGTATGCGTTGTTTTCACAGAAAAACAGGGCGGAACTCGAAAAACTTGGTTCCAGCCCGACCCATTTCGTCGAACTCCATTCCAGAGGACTTGCTGCAATGTTGCAGCGGCGGGATGAAGG
The DNA here is from genome assembly GCA_964597625.1 of uncultured bacterium. Lineage (GTDB taxonomy): Bacteria > Muiribacteriota > Ozemobacteria > Ozemobacterales > Ozemobacteraceae > MWAR01. Next base: position 15,193 of record CAZQYQ010000021.1, on the reverse strand, counting down.
GCTTGATTGCCTCCTCGAGATAATCGGAACTCGTTCGCCCGAAGATATAAAAGATTTTGCTCACTATATCCTCGAACTCGCAAGACCTGAAGATATCGCCAAACTGCTCGAAACCAGAAAACGACTCAAGGATGCCATGCGCACAGATGCCTTTTTCGAAATTCTGCGTCAGTTCCTCGAACAGCGACGAGGTCCCGCTCTTGAGAAAGCCCTGGCTGCCCTGCCTGAAGTTGAACGTCGTGCTCTCGATGTCCTCAATACGGGCGTTTTCGGCAGTGACGGTCTCCGGCCTCACTGATCACAGGAACGATCGCCTTCTTCAGGTATGCGAAATCTCGGAGTAGCGGTGGGGGTAATTTCACTCGGAGCTCTCCTCTTCGCATTCGGTTGCGGGTACAATGCAGGCGAAGATGCGCCCGGCCGGTCCCTGCTGGTGTTGAACGGCAGCGTGTCGGGCCGGGTTCTCGACAACGGGCTGTTGTCGTCAAGCAGACTTGCTGCCGCCGTGACTTCCGGTCAGCCGCTTGGCGGGGCAGCGGTCTGGGTGGAAGAACTGCCAGACCGCAAAGCGGTCACCGGCTCGGATGGCAGCTTTGTGATCGGCAACATTCCGCTGGGCAGCGGGTATCACCTGATTGTCAGACATGAGGATTCGTTGCGCGGCCTGTTCCGGTATCGCTCCGAGGCTGTAACGGTCACAGCGCAACAGGATGAACGGCAGGTCGATCTCGGCATTCAGAAAGCTGATCGCGCCGTAACCGTAGTCGTGTGCGACTCTGCCGGAAACGTGCTTCAAAACGGCAGTGTCACGTTTTGGGGAGAGACCAGAACCGCTGGGCCCCAAGGGCGGATTGCGGTTCAGATGCCTGACAATACGGCGCTTGATATAATCGTTGCTGCTCCCGGAAAAGACTCCGTGATCATTCCTGTCCTTTTTGAAGCGAATGCCCAGGGGGAGGTCGGAATCGGCCTGCAAAACGCGGGAACCGGCAACAGCCCCCCGCTGGTGCGTCTCAATTCCGGAAGCATTCCTGTTGTCGCGAGAAAAAGCGAGCTTGTGCTGACCGTGACGGCATCTGATGCCGACGGGGATGTGCTGACCTATGACTGGACAGGCTCTCCTGGAATATTTGCAGCATCGGGAACCAGCCAGGTGACTGCGCGCTGGCAGGCGCCGGATTTCGACACGACCGCATCCGTTGCGGTAACGGTTTCAGACGGACGTGGCGGCCGTGCCAGCGCCGTTCTCGGAATCACCGTAGGGGCCGGAGGCTTCAATCAGCCACCGACGGCTTCGATTCTTGCTTCCACGACACGCCTCGATGAAGCGACCGCCCTTCGACTCTATGCCCAGGTCAGCGATCCGGATGGAGACTCCGTCGGATGTCTCTGGCAGGCTGATCGAGGCAGTCTCGACTCGACAACCGGCACTTCAACCGTCTGGATATCCCCCTTGACGCCCGGCCTTGCCACAATCTGGCTGACCGCAGGCGATTCCAGAGGCGCTTTTGTCACCACAACCCTTTTGATCAATGTACTGGCCCCCAATGTCCTGCCGACCCTCGCAATTTCCGCCACCGGCTCAAGCGTCCTGCCGAATGTCGCGATGCGGCTCACGGCTCAGACATCTGATGCTGATGGTGACCAGATTTCCTGCTCCTGGGCAGCAACCGGAGGCACTCTGTCGACGACCGACGGGAGTTCCGTCGCGTGGCAGGCTCCGGCCGCCGTGGGACTTGCCACAGTAACCTGCCTTGCCGACGACGGCAGGGGCGGTCAGGCCTCGGCAGCATGGGTTTGCGAAGTCAGCGAGGCTCCCAACAACACGCCGACAATCAGTCTGAATCCCTCCAGCACGACGACCGCCGAGGGAGTGATCGTATCCGTGCAGGCCACAGGCCAGGATGCCGACGGTGACATGCTCAGATATTCATGGACAGCCGATGGAGGCAGCTTTGCAAACGCCACTGCCGTGCAGGCCGAATGGACTCCCGGCGTCGGTTCCCGGACTTATACATTGACATGCGGAGTTGATGATGGCCGTGGAAAATCTGCTACGGCAACGGTTGGGATCCAGGTCATGGAAACGGTTGCCCTGGCTGTCGGCGAAACACGCCATGTCGGGATTTCAGGTTCCAGACGGGAGCTGGCTTTGGTGACTCCATCCGGTCAGGGACGCTTCGGTGTGCTGGTCTCCTCGCTCGATCGAAGCGGAAGGGCTCATTCATTCAATCTGAATGGGGGTGGACCCGTTCTTTCTTCGGTTCCCACCAGGCAGATGCGCTCGATAAGGGACTCAAAACCGTCCATGCCCTCAGGACAGGCGGCTGTCGATGCCGTGATGCGCCGACGGGCATCTGAGAGCCCGTATCGGCTGTCCGCAAAGAAGAGTGTCAGGCCGTCCCTTCTCGCGAACGAGGCAAATGTCGGAGATATTCAGACGTTCCGCGTTTATAACGGCTACGCATATGAAACCAGAACGACCCGCTTGGCCGTTATCGGAGCCAGATGCAAGATTTTCATCGACCAGAACAGCGCCGGCGGCTACTCGCCCGCAACGGTTACGGATGCGATGCTGACCGAGTTTGCATCAGAGTTCGACGCAAAAATATGGTCATTCATCAATGAAAATTATGGTGCGCCATCGAATCTGAGTGGAGATGGAAAGGTGACGGTTTTATTCACCCCGCTCGTAAACTCGATTGGCGCGGCCGGCTTCTTCGATCCGACAGATCTGATGCCGGCTGACTCTGATTCGAATGATCGCGACATGTTCAACATGTGGGTCTACGACTCCGGCTCCGGATTCGATATTCCCGGCTGGAAAGCTGCAACCGTGGAAACGCTGGTTCATGAGTTTCAGCATCTGGTCAACACCTGGGCGCACATGCAACTGCGGGTAGACGAAGAAGATATCTGGCTGAATGAAGGATTGAGCGTCGCGGCTGAGGTTCGATACAGAAATCACCCCGATTCGAGATTTCAGGATTACGAATTGCAGCCTGATCAGCTGTCTCTTACTTCCTGGCCCTCCGATGCCACGATCGCGAATTATGGATGTGTGGGCCTGTTTGCATACCATCTGTTCGAACAGCTCGGCACTGCGACCATTCGCACCATGGTGCAGTCAACGACGGCGGGAACGGCAAACGTAGAGGCACATTCCGGTGGAAAGCAGTTCGATCAACTGTTCCAGGAGTGGGGGATGGCGATGTATCGCAACAGTCGAGGTCTGACCGGTCAGCCGACGGATTATCTCCTCGATGTGGGCCTGGATCACCTGAAAAAAGCGCAGCAGAACTTCGGCGCCGCGGTTACAGGCAGTGTTTCCGGAACAGCATACAGATTCATCGAGTATCTGCCGCCTGCCGGCTATACCCAGCCTTTCACGACACTAACCATTGCCGACCCCGGTGTCGGCAGTATCGCTGTCTCCATCATCAGGATTGGAAATTGATCCCTTAGTGATTCCCCGGCCGGTTTTCGGTGAGCTTGCCGAAGCAATGGCGAATCGCGCCTGCAAGTGCCTCTGATAGAAGATTTTGCGTCGGGGTGGCGGTAAGGAAGGATTCATCCAGGGGATTGTCCAGATATCCGAGTTCAATGGTGACGACAGGGACGTGGCTGAAGATCGAGCCGGTCAGGGCTCCCTGTCGTGAGCCAATGGCCGTCTGGCGATCCGTCTTTACCCGGTTTACTCTGTAAGACGCTCCCAGAGCCTGTGAAAGATGATTTTGCACCAGGGATGCCAGGACGGCGCTTGCCGAGCACACTTCCGGAGACGGTCCCCGGTCATTGCCAAGCTGACCGGGTAACGCTGGATAGTAAAGCGTAACACCGTGTCCGTGCCCACTGTCGCAGTGTATTCTCAGCATCAATGAGGCTGACGCGGCATTGGCAATCTCAGCCCGGTGACGATTTGTGACTGTTTCATCGAATGAATCTCTGGTCATGATAATCCTGAACTGTTTTTCGAGCGCGAGGAGGGATTTCATGTGGCATGCGACCTGCCAGTTCAAATCAACCTCCCGAAAACCCCGAGGCGATCTGGCACCCACTCCATTTTCCGAAGGATGCCCTGGATCAATCACAAAAGTTTCAAGTCCAAAGCAATGAAATGGGAAAAATAAATACAATATTGATAATATCAATTTTAGATAATTCATATAGCTTATTTACTGATCAATTCTCCCGCTTTGAAGTGACCCAGGCGCGACAAATGGCGACCCGGGATGGATGTGCGGACGGACATCGAGTTTAAATTGTCTCTGGTGGCCTGTTTTAGTAAACAGCTATCTGCATGTGTACATGCCGAGGCTGTTTCTCGACCTCGCCGTCTTATTATGGGCATTGCAGCAGGTTTCCCTTGCCCTTCAGGCCGTGAAATCATTGGTAGATGCGCTCCTTGCGGGGCAAACGTCGGCGGAAGGTCTTCCAGGGATCGTTTTCACACTTGTTTGGGCCGCTGCTTCGTCTGCGAGGATTCTCATGCGCAGACCACACGTGCATCCTCGGTGAAAATCGGGCTTTCGCAAGCGAATACGGCCTGCATCTGCCTTGGCGAATGCAAAAATCATCGAGTTCCGAAATGATCCTGCGCCCGACGCGGTTGTTCCAGGTGAGGAATTTGAGGGGAAGGAGAAGATGAATCGAAACTATTGATCATTAAAATGATAATATAAATATTTAATGTGTAATTTTATCAATTATTCTTTTAGAGGCAGCCCCGTCCCCATAGGGATTTGGGTTCTTAATCATATTCTGATAATAAGCTTCATCCGTCAGGAGCTTTCTGGTTTTGTTGAAGATTTGTTCCGTTGCCGTTCCTACGAGCATCAGACATCCGCTCTCGATACCTTCGGGGCGCTCTGTATGGTCGCGCAGGACCAGGACAGGCTTTTTCAGCGTAGGAGCCTCTTCCTGGACGCCGCCGGAGTCTGAAAGAATAATGGTGGCCGCCGACATCGCATGGACGAAGTCGAGGTATCCCAAGGGGGCGAGAAGATGAATGCGTGGGTGATTTCCTAGTTGTTTCGCGACTTCAGCTCTGACATTCGGGTTGGGATGCACCGGAAAGACGATTCTTGTATCTGGAAACTCATCTGCTATCTGCAGAAACGCACGAAACACGCATCGATGCGGTTCTCCGAAACTTTCCCGACGATGTGTCGTTGCGAGAATCATGCGTCCGGGAGCTTTCAGGAGCGTTTCAAGCTCTTCTGATGGCTTGTATGGCATTTCGAGAGCCCACAGAAGCGCATCTATGACGGTGTTTCCGGTTACGACGATGCGATCTTCCGGAATGCCTTCCGCCAGGAGGTTGCTTTTTGCCCGCGCCGTCGGTGGAAAATGAATATCTGTCAACGCGCCGGCAAGCCGGCGATTCATCTCTTCAGGATACGGACTCATTTTATCATGCGTGCGAAGGCCTGCTTCGACGTGTGCGACGCGTATTTTCCTGTAGTAGCCTGCAAGTGCCCCTAAAAACGCAGTTGTGGTGTCGCCCTGGACCAGGATCGTATCGAACTGCCGATTGCGCAGAACAGAGTCGAGACCTTCGAGTATTTTCGACGAAACCGAAAACAACGTCTGGTTGGCTTGCATGACTGCAAGGTCAAAGTCTGGCCTGATGCCGAAAAGATCGAACATCTCGGCTGCCATTTCCCGATGCTGGCCGGTGTGAAGCACGGTGGCCGTAATCCCGGGCCTGGAACGGGCTTCCCGGATAACGGGGGCGAGTTTGACAACCTCGGGGCGTGTTCCGAGAATGAAAAGCAGATTCATTGTGGCTGAATTGTCCATGATCGCGTCATCCTTGCAAGCGAGCAGTGGCGCAAACGTGCGCGGTCATGCCAAGTCGCCTCAGCGGGCGGGTTCGGGAGTTTCTGAGTCGGTTGTGGCCGGCCACGAGACGTCTTCCTGCGAATCCGGTGCGGCCGGGGTCGAGGGGGTATCTGCGTGCGGTGGCTTTGTGGGCATTGCAGCCAGTTCCTTGCCGTCCAGGAGATCTTTCAGCTCGGCGCCGGAGATCGTTTCCCGCTGCAGCAGGACATTTGCGATGCGTTCCAGAGCATCGCGCTGACCGATGAGAACCTGACGGGTCTTCTGGTAAGAGATATCGATCAGCCGATGGATTTCGCTGTCGATCTTTTTGGCGGTTTCTTCGGAAATATCACGGCGGCGGTTGAAGTCGCGGCCAAGGAATATCGCATGATCGTCATCGCTGAGATACAGCGGCCCGATTTCATCACTCATGCCAAGCTCGCAGACCATTTTGCGGGCGATCTTCGTGGCTCGTTCGATATCGTTCTTGGCGCCCGAGGTCAGCTCCCCGAACATCAGTTCCTCGGCGATCCGGCCGCCCAGGAGCACACAGATCTGATTTGTAAGCTGGGTTCGTGAAACGGTCAGCTTGTCCTCGAGCGGCAGCTGCATTGTCATGCCCAGAGCCATGCCGCGCGGGATAATCGTGACCTTGTGAACCGGATCCGTGTCTGGAAGCATCACGGCAACCAGCGCATGGCCGATCTCATGGATCGCGGTATTTTTCTTTTCTTTCTCGGAGATGATTCTGCTCTTGCGTTCAGAACCTGCGATGACGCGGTCGATCGATTCTTCGAAGTCGTTCATGCAGATCACTCTCCTGCCATACCGGGCGGCGAGAATGGCGGCTTCATTTGCCAGGTTTGCCAGGTCGGCTCCGACGAAGCCGGGGGTGCGTCGTGCCAGTACGGACAGTTCGACATCATCGGCGATCGGTTTGTCGCGGGTATGGATTTTGAGAATCTCTTCGCGGCCCCTCAGATCAGGCTGATCGACGACAATTCGGCGATCGAACCGGCCTGGCCGCAGAAGAGCCGGGTCGAGAACATCGGGACGGTTGGTGGCTGCAACGAGAATGATGCCTTTGGTGTTGTCGAAGCCGTCCATCTCGACCAGAAGCTGATTCAACGTCTGTTCTCGTTCATCGTGACCGCCGCCGAGGCCGGCGCCGCGCTGGCGGCCGACCGCGTCGATTTCATCCATGAACACGATGCAGGGGGCGTTTTTGCGGGCCTGTTCGAACAGGTCGCGAACCCGGCTGGCTCCCACGCCGACAAACATTTCAACGAACTCGGAACCCGAGATGTTGAAAAAGGGAACATTCGCTTCGCCGGATACAGCACGCGCCAGCAGTGTTTTGCCGGTTCCCGGCGGGCCGTAGAGCAGCACGCCGCGCGGAATTTTCGCACCGAGGTCGGTGAACTTTTTAGGATCCTTCAGAAACTCGACGACTTCCTCGAGGTCCTGTTTTGCTTCATCAGCACCTGCGACATCCTTGAACATAACGCGTTTCTCGGTCGTATCGACCATGCGGGCCCGGCTCTTGCCGAAACTGAGTGCCTTTGCGCCGCCGCCCTGCATTTTCTGCAGAATATAGATCCAGGCGCCGATCAGCAGAATGAAAGGAAACCAGTTGATCAACAGGTTCAGCCACCACGACATCTGCGCGGGCGGCTCGGCTTCGATCGTGACGCCACTGTCGCGGATGATCTGCATGATGCCGGGATCGTCGGGCGCGACGGTCTGAAACTGCATCTGCACGGCGCCCTTTTCAGGCGAGAGCAGATTGGAGCTGACGGCCTGCCCGGTGATTTCGCGATCGTTGATCTTGACGCTCATCACGCGCGGGTTGGCCTTCTGGCCGAGCATTTTTATGAACTCGGAATACTTGAGCTTCTCGACCTTTTTTGTATTTGCGATGTTGGTAAAAGCTGTCAGAAAGATGATCAGCAGCAGAACATACAGAGCGATCGTCTTCATTTTCGGAGTTTGTTCTTTCATGCGCGGATCCTGTGCTAACTTGCAATTTGGCCGCAACAGCGACCGTAAGTTTTCATGCTACCACACTGGAGAAAAAGGGGCAAACACCGAACGGAAAGCGAATGGTTCATCCGGCGATCGCTAAAATAAATTGCCGATGATGCGCTGCTGCTTCAGGGAAAGCCAGGCCAGCCAGCCGTGGTTACGGCGGCACAGCTCCTCGAGCCTGTCGAGGAATTGGACAGCGAAGGGTTTCCCTGTCGGATTGGTGCGGCTCAGTTCGAGAAGCGGCAGATACGCCGACTGGCCAATCGCATCGATATGCTCGCAGATCTTCGAAAACCCGTCGCCGTTGTGATGTACGAGATACTCGAGCCAGAGTTTGAGCAGTTCGAGCTCTCTGATGTTCAAAATCGCCTTCCAGGCATTGGATTGAACTTCAGGGCAGGGATCATGCGCAAGATCGGTGAGAAGCGCGATGCGGTTTTGTACATCGATGTGCTGAAGGACGAACCCCGCGGAAGCGCGCATCCAGCGGCTGGTGTGCGTGGCCATCTCCTGAAGCGCGCTCGTGAGAGTTCTGCGATCGTGCGTTGACCAGAGCGCCTTGAGGACATTTGCTCTGACGCGATTGTCTTCGTCACCCATCAGCGGGAGCAGCATGCGCGTAGTTGTCGGCAGCTTCAGATGTTCCACCAGCTCGACGGCATTTGCCCTGACGCGGTTGTCGGCATCGCCGAGAGCTGTGGCAACCAGCTCGGCTACGGGGTCTCCGGGGCGGGCCAGCCGTCCGATCGCGGAAAGAATAGATGCTTTCAGCCTCGGATGCGTCTGGGGAGCATACTTGGAAGTCAAAAACGGCAGATTCGTCGGATCGCCCAGCTTCCCGAGTGTTTCCGCCGCCAGGGCCGCCAGATCCGCGTTTTCATGGTCGAGCAGCGGAACGATTTTCGAGCCGGCGGCAGCGTCTTCCAGTTCCCCAAGCGCCTTGAGCGTGATGTATACGACGTCCTGATCAGGGCTTGCAAGATCAGCCGCGAAATCATCGATCAACTGCGGGGTCTGCGGGAGATTGGGCATGATCCGCCAGACGCGGATGCTCTCGCGTTCGAGTGTGCGAACCCAGGAGGCGCTGTTGTAAAGCGTGTATGCATGAAACTCCCGCTCAGCCTTCTGCTGGGCGGTTTCCCTGTCGGTTGCCTCGATCGTATATTCAATCTTGAACCTCTTGGTGGGGTTCGAAGACTCGCTATACGGAAGCACGACCCGATAAATGTACTGCGTGCCGGGTGTATTCATACCATCTCTTTCGATGGTAGCACGCGCAGGGCCTCCCTACAAGGATCAGGGAATGTGGTTTGACACATTCGCTTTTGGCTGGTAAGCTTATCTGCGTGATCGTTCTTTTGTCGGCAGTCTGCCGAATCCACCGGGCGACAGGAGGTGTAAACGGAAGCCCTCGGCCAGCAGGCCGTTCAGAAAGCGATTGCGATGTCTCGACATCGGCCCTCAGGGGCTTGCGGAGAGACAACTCCTGGCCAGGTGGCCAGGAAGTATGGGAATTACCGGTTGATTCTGGTGGAGATCCAAGTCCCCAGGTTGACGATCCTCGGACCAATTTTTAAGGAAAAAAGCCAATATGGAAGACAAGACCATCAATTGCCGCAATTGCGGAAAGCCCTTTACCTTCACCGTCTCCGAACAGCAGTTCTACAAAGAGAGAGGTTTTGAGCACGAGCCCGTCCGCTGCAAGGGTTGCCGCGACCAGCGCAAGACCACCCGCAGCGGCCCTCCCGGCCCCGGCCAGAAGCAGATGCACACCGTGATGTGCTCCGAATGCGGCCAGGAAACCCAGGTACCGTTCAAGCCCACCGGTGAAAAGCCGGTCTACTGCCGCGACTGCTTCAATAAGCGCCGCTCGGGCTTCTAATTAACTGAGAATACTCTTCGGCGCCCGGCTTCGGCCAGGCGCCGGTTTTTATTTTAGCCGGTTTTACGGTTGCCGGGGAGCTTCTGAAGCGACCCCGGCCTGAACCGGTGCTGAAGCCGTATCGCTGTTCAATGCGTCAATCGCGGCCTGGGTCAGTTCTTTCTGCAGGCGCAGGGCGACGCTGGTATCCGGCAGTTCCCCGGCATCCTCGGCCGATTCGTCATCCTCATCCCCGGTTTCAGCGGCAATGTGCTTGCAGATCCTGTGAATGGCCCCGTCATTTCCTTCGAACCGGTATCTGAACGTGAAACTGCCGCCGGGAATGCCCTGTCCGCGATGTCGTTGAAAAGACGCCGAATTGCCGGGCCTGGTTACCAGGATCCGTTCGCGGGGCGCTTCCTGCGCAAAAACACATGCTGCGACGAGAGATGTGAATACAATGAGTGCGGTGGCGGATTTGTTCATAACTCCCGCTTTCCGGGTTTGCCGGTTCCATACCAGACCAGAAGATTGTCCATGATTCTATAATCGGCTTCGCCATTGCGTTTCAGAGCAGACAAAAAGCCCGATAAGGTTGCGCGGCAGAGAAAATGCTCCCACCCGTTCTTTTTCAGCTCGAAGCTGCCGAAAAACTGTTTGGCAAGCCGGTCATAAGGCTGTGGCCCGGTCAGCAGCTTTTTCAAAAGGGCGAAGGCGTCTTTCACATGCTTCATATTTTCCGCCAGCAGCATATCGATGCGGCTTTCCGGTTGGAAGTGGCCGCCGACGTATGTTGTGGCTGAAACGGTGCGCAGTTTTTCCAGCGTTGTCAGGTGCTCGAGCGGATCATAGATGAACAGCAGGCGATGTTTCTGAATGGTATGCAGGGGAAACAACGTATCTCCAAGGAAGGCGACCCCGTCGACCTTGAAGCCGATCTGGCCGATCGAATGACCGCCGAGCTGCAGGACCTCGATGTTCAGACCATCGAATTCGAGAATGTCTGTATGGATCGCTTCGGCCCGCGATGGCTCGGACACGATAAGCGGATTGAGAAGTTCTTCGAGCGGCGCACCCCCATAGAGCGCGATTGCCTGGATGAGCGGGTTCGTGACCGCCGCTGCTTCGAGCGTGCTCGTCAGAATCCGGCAGCCGGTTTCAGCCTGAATCAAGGCGTTGCCGCCGCAGTGATCGGCGTGGGCATGCGTATTCAGAATGACCGTCGGGCACAGGCGATACGCACCAAGCAGCTCCAATACACGTTTTGCCATGCGCCGGTCAACCCCTGAGTCCACAAGCGCGACGCGGTCGCCGCCGAGCATGATCACGCCGATATTCACCGGTCCGGGAATCAGCCGGGTGCGCTCCGATAACGACTGGAGTTCCATGCGATGCTACCGGTTAATGACTGCCTGCGGCTGTATCGCGGGGTTTTTCGAGCTGCGCGTCACCGATCACCACGATGCCGGCATGGCAGCTTGTCATGACCTCCACATTGCACTCCGGAGTTCCGCTGAACCCGATCGGAGGGGCGATAACCTCGATGTAGAAAGGATTGTCACGATAGGGAGAAAACTGGGCGCGATAAATCCAGGCATTGACCGGCTGGCAATTTGAAACGGTCAGCCGGATTCGCACGAACTGGAATGTTTCGCCGCCTTTCACGACGCGAAACGCCGGGTGCCACGGCAGTGGCCGGGTGGTGAAATCTGGAGTGATGACGACCAGAGGCTGGTCCAGCAAAATGTTTATTGTTCCGGTCCGGCAGCCGCTCACTTCCGGAAAACATTCCGTGAAGAACGGCATCTGTTCACGCACGGTATTCTGGCCTTCGCCAAGCCCCTTCTGTATTTTTCCCTTGATTGCAGGCATAATTGCTCCTTACGGCGGTCGGCCTCATAGCGCAGTGTTTCCAACAGGATATTCCAAAGCGGCCATGAAGTGAAGGGGCGAAGAAAACGGGCATTGGCCGGCGAGCCGGAGTGTGCTATTCTTACTGCCCTCTCATAACCTCACAGGAGGAGCCACAGATGGATGATGAACAGGAAGTCCCAACCGCAACCCCGCCGGACGGCCGGGCTGAAGCGAGCCGCAAACGCAAGTTGAATAAGCGCGAGCGTGAACTCGAACTGGAGGCCATGAAGTCACGCATGTCGCCTGACGAGCTCAATGCGGCCCACAGAAAATTCATGATGATCATGGTCGGGCTGGCCGTTCTTGCCCTGGTGATGATGTTTGCTTTCAACCAGCACGTCGAATTCATGCCCGACGGTGGGATGTAAGCTTCGCAGCAAGGAGAAAAAAATGCCTCGTCACGATCAGCGTCGCCCCGACCAGCTTCGTCCGGTAACGATCGAACCCGGGTTCGTGAAGTATCCGCATGGCTCTGCTCTCATCGCATGCGGAGACACGAAAGTGATCTGCACCGTTACCGTGGAAGAAAAAGTGCCCCCGTTCGTCGAGTCGCGCTCGAAACCCCAGGGCTGGATTACCGCCGAGTATGCATTGATGCCCGGCAGTGGCCTTGTCCGAAACTCCCGCGCCGGCTACGGCAACTCTACAGTGAAAGGCCGTGTTCACGAAATTCAGCGACTGATCGGAAGAGCCCTTCGGGCCGCGCTCGATCTCGAAAAACTGGGACCGCGCACGCTTCAGATCGATTGTGATGTTCTCCAGGCTGACGGTGGCACAAGAACCGCATCCGTGACAGGGGCGATGGTGGCTCTCGAGCTGGCGGTCAAAAAGCTGATGGCTGAGGGAAAAATCACGGAAAACCCGATCGTGAATCGTCTTGCTGCTGTCAGCGTCGGAATCTTCCAGAAAGAAGCGCTGCTCGATCTCGATTACTTCGAGGATTCACGTGCTGAAACCGATCTGAATCTTGTCATGACCAGAGCCGGCGGATTTATCGAAGTCCAGGGAACTGCCGAGCATGGTGTGTTTGACCGCGCGCAGCTCGATGCGATGCTCAAGCTCGGTGAAACGGGCGTCAAGGACCTCTTCATCGCCCAGGATCGAGCTCTCGCGCGTTTCCCATGAAACTCTGGATAGCGACTGGAAACCGGCACAAACTTCAGGAGATCGGTGCGATTCTGGGTTCGTCGGTTGAGCTGCACTGTCAGCTGGATATCAAGGGCATGGGCGAAGTTGCCGAGACCGGCAGCACGTATCATGAAAATGCCGAAATAAAGGCAAAAGCGCTCTGGGAACATGTCAGAGAACCTGTTTTCGCGGATGATTCGGGCTTGGAGGTTGATGCCCTCGGTGGCCGGCCCGGAATCCACTCGCAACGCTACTCCGCGCCGAACCCGACGCATGAAAAAAACATCGACAAACTCTTGGGTGAGCTTGCGCAACTGCCTGCGGAAACACGTTCCGCACGGTTCAGGTGCGTCATCTGCTTTATCGACGAAGCCGGAAAATCACGCTTTTTTGAAGGAACCCTCGAAGGCAGCATCGGCTTTGAACGCCACGGGAAAGGCGGTTTCGGGTTTGACCCCGTATTCATGCTTCCGGAGCGGAGCTGCAGCGTTGCGGAATTATCCGATGAGGAAAAAAACCGCATAAGCCATCGTGGAAGAGCCGTTGCGGAACTTAAACGGTATCTGAGACTCCCCTGACCGGACCATTCCCCAGACACCGATTCACGCAGATAACCACAGAATAACGTTTTAACGACAGCCCCGGCTTCAATGAAGCCGGGGCTGTCTCTTCGTCCGCCGAGAATGTTTTGCAGTTCGTGGGGGAAGATTGTTCAGGGTCTGGGACATTGCCATCCGCTGAAGTCCCCGGTATACCCCGACCAGGCACGCCTTTTGAGCCTGACGAAGAGAGAGTAAAGCCCCCCGTTTCTGCATCGCTCACCGCGAATGGACTTTCTCTCCGATGAACCCAGCCCGCATGGGCACATGGCGGATTGACGAACCTGCCGATTTGCATGTGCTCTCATTGGAGCCGCGTATTCCGGCTAAAATGAAAAAAGAAGCGATTTGAAAAGAGAATTAGATGGTAATATTAATATCTAATAAATGATAATATTACCAAGTTGATGATGCAATCAACCTCAGCTCATAATTATCAGTATTCTACTGATTTAGAGCGGGTTTATGGAGGATCCTTTTTCGATTGCGTGATCTCAATCGGCAGGAGCAGGGGCTTTTTGAAGAGAAAAAATTATCGCCTGTGGCCGATGGCTGAAGCTTTGTTGCGCATGACGATGGTCTGGAGAATGTTTTCGTCATCAAGAACGAAACAGGGCGAGGTTGATTCCCTGCCGGCAGGCGTACGAAAATCGGTGAAAAATCTCGACTCGAGAGCCTCTTGAAGTGAATTCTCAGGAAAACGATGACATTTCCAGGGGATATGGGGACAGGGGAGAATCCATCCTTCCGGGGTAACGGAAAGGATGCGCCCGCCTCCGGCACATGGGGCGGTATCAAGGCAGGGAGAGAGGATATCGAGAAAGGTGTTTCCTCGCGAGCTGATACAGAACTGTTCGAACTTTTTCCGCGCATTTGCGGAAAGCGGGGTCAGATGCCCGGTTGATGCGGCGTATGGCAGAAGAGGCGAGAATGAGGCAAAGGAAAAGCCTTTATCCGAGAGAAAGGAATGAAAATCTGATGCGGTTATTTCATCAATATTTTCCTGATAAACTCGCACGGAGGCTCCATATCGGATGCCTGAGCCTTTTAAAAGAGCGACAGATTCGAGAAAATGCTGTGTCGATTCCTTGCTTCTGAACAGTGTAGAAGCAATAAGGCCATCCGTGCTGAGAATCAGCTGAATGTTTGGAAAAACTGATAATGCGATGATTGTTTCGCGGGTTATCAGTGTCCCGTTTGTTACAATTGAGAAGCTTATGTGAGGATACTTGCGGAGCGAATCCAGAATGTTCTTGAACTCGGTCAGCGGTTCCCCTCCGCTGAAGGAAACATGTGGAATTCCGATGGATGAGGCTTCTGAAAGAAGGTTTGATAGGGTTTCGGACGAGATTGTTCGAACTGGTTCCCTCTTGGGAATGTAGCATGCTTTACAGTTCAGATTGCAGGCCGATGTGAGTTCGATAATGATGCCGAGAGGAATTACTGAGCCGCAAAGGTTCTGCCGGATGGTTCTTTTCGCCAGCCGCGCGCTCAGGCGCAGCAGAAATACCGAGCTCCTGAACGACGAAATCATCGTTCAGGGCTGGCGCCGGCTGTTCCCATCGATTGAAGCAGGAGGCGTTGCAGGACTGGGTTGGGAAATCGTTGCTGATGAGGTTGCCGGGCGGGGTCTGGGGGTCAGATCATACGTCACCAGATAATGAACGACCACGCCGAATGCTGCGACGCAGCAGAAAAGCAGGAGTCCGGAACCGGTTGCCGCCGCCGGTGGAATCGGGCTGATGCAGTGCCCCTTGCGACTTGTTGTGGCTGAGCTGATGAGCATTTTCATGATACTGCCTTTTCCAGACAGCGGTGACTTCCACTGGAAGTGCCGCCG
>CAZQYQ010000020.1:0-29721 GCA_964597625.1 uncultured bacterium | reverse complement strand
GCCTTCAAGATGCCGAGCTGCTCCCGGAACGTCTCGGGGGTGATCTCAAACTGGCCTTTGGCGCCTGGTTTGACCTGGTGATAGCAGAGAGCCGGGATCGAGAACGCCCCGGCCGGCAGGGCAAGGGCGATGATCAGTGCCGCTGCTGATACCGCCGCCCGGAAAAAAGCGAAAAACTGATGGGTATTCATGCCGTCATTTCTCTTGTCTTCCCTGTTTTTAAGCATATCATACACGATTCTTTCCCGGTGCGCATTCTGAAGGAACGGATGCCGGGAAAAAAAAAAGCTGCATTTGCATGCAGCTCAATCAAGGAAAGGAATGATTGAAGACAACTGACGACGAATCGTTCAGTGCTCATCTTTAGTAATGCAAGCCTTGTGCCAGGCCATTGTGCGGGGAAAGTGCTAAAAATGTGCTCATCGGAGGCGGGTTTCAGATGCTTCTGCAAAAAAAATCAACACCAGGGCGGGGGTTGCTGTTCAAACCTTGATCATCCGGGATGGGAGTGGGGTGATGCAAAAACACCCCGGCACGGGAGAGCGCCGGGGTGTTTTTGCCACGGAAATACCCGTTATGGCATTTCCTTTCCGACGAGACGATCAGGCCTCGTTGGAGTGGGGCATGACGAAATCGTCAGGAAGCTGAATGGTTGAAACGGCGTGCTTGTAGATCAGCTGCCGCTTGCCTTCCGCTTCGAGCAGAATGACGAAGGTATCGAAATCGAGAACCGTTCCCTGAATCTGAAAGCCCTTCATCAGAAAGATCTTCACGGGTTCGGCCCGCTTTTTCAGTACCTGCAGAATGGTATCCTGGATGTTGATTGCCGGCATGCGGGTTCCTCCTGATGCCTTCGATTATTTCCTACGATCGGGCGAATCCGGGTGCTTCGAGCATCCGATCGACCCGTCCGTATTGAGCGAATAACTGCCACTCGCTGGGCAGGAGCTCATATTGTAATCCAACATCACTTTATTAATCAACCCCTCTGGAGGAATATGACGTTTCATAGCCGTTCCATATTTTGCGAGGATCGCGCTGATCCTTTCGCGGGTATATCTGCAGCGGTCTGCGCCGGTTGCAAGCATCGGAAACAATCCGTAGATCGGGTGTCTCGTACAGATAAGACAGCCGGAAGGTCCGTCTACAGCCACTTTGCCACCTTCCGGGCAGAGACCGGCGAGATCTGAAAGAGCTCGGCCGAAGAAAAACCTTCGGGCGGCGCATTCCAGTGCAAGAAACCTGGGTTCGATGAGCCATGAAAACGGCTTGAGTGACTCCAGCCACTCGCGAACACGCGGAACGAATCTGCGATAGGTCGCTTCCATTTCGACACAGCCATCGTTTGCACTGACTCGGACGTCGACCGGAAGACGCAGTTCCAGCATTTTGCGCTTGAATTGAAACAGTTGATCGGCCAGCAGCTTCATGAACTTCTGATCGACTTTGGTCAGTGGTATCAGCTGCGACTCTTCGGTCACATCCAGGCCCTCGAGGCGATGACGCGTGTAGATCGCCGAGAACGGCCGAAGCGGATTGTCGATCCAGGGCCGCAGAAAGAGGGGAATTTCCGCTTCCCAGAGCCGCCAGTCGAGATACATGGCGAACAGCGTGTCGGATTTGTAGGGGAAGGTGCCGCCAAGCCGCTGAAGCTCCTCCGGCGACGGCTCATCCCCCGAGCCCACCATCAGCTGTCTGCCGGCCTGCAGCGCCCAGATCTGCTGACGGCCCATGCGCGCGCGCAGACCCGGATTGCCGGCAATGTCGATCCGGTTCGGATCGATCGGGCAGCCGAGCATGCCGAGATGGAATCGAAGGGCCTTGAGCGTGTCGTGCTGTTCGAGACCCGGATACTCGAGCAGCAGCACCGAGTTGCGGGAAGGTTTTCGAAGCTGTTTTACGAACAGGGTGATGGAAAGGTTGCCGAAATCGGGAAAGGCGAAAAGCCGGTCGGCGACGACAGACATGGCGGCCGGCCCGATGTGCAGCGCGAGCGGAACGGATGCGACGGTCGGGAAAACAGGCTCCAGGGGTCCTGTCTGAGCGGTTTCTGACGCTGTCTCATCTTCTGGGCCGGCGGGGGGCGGCTCGATTCCTTCACTGCTTTCGAGATCATCGCCCTCCAGCGGAGAAATCAGTTCTTCAGAGGATGCGACGCCGCCGGGCAGCGCCGTTGCCGAGGCCGCCATTTCCGTGGCGGAAGCCGTTTCGATCGTGTAGAAATCGAAAAGGGGCTTCGAAAGATCGATGCTGCCCCGTTTGAGCTGCTCGCAAAGCCGTGTCGTCTCGATGGCGCGATCGAACATGCCTTCTTCCTGGAAGATGCGGACGAGCTGGAGCAGAATGCGATTGAGGTGGGTCGAGTCTGCCTTCGCGCCGAACAGGCCGTGATACTCGGCCAGGGCACGATACTGGGCGCGCAGAACAATGGCCTGGTACAGCTCGCGCTGCAGATTCTCGAGGCCCGGGTCTGCCTTGAGCGCCTGCCGGAAATACTCGAGTGCCGTCTCGAACTTGTCCAGCTGCAGATAGGCCTTCCCCAGGTGCAGCAGGATCTCGCCGACGTCCGGCGCCTGGCTTGCGGCCTTGAGGAGCAGCCGCAGGCCCTCGCTTGCGTTTCCCTGCCGGAACAGGACCCATCCGTAGGTGTCGAGATAGGAAGCGTTGTTCGGCTCGATCTTCACGGCGCGGGCAGCCATTTTTTCCGCTCTTCCGAGATCGCGGTCGAGTTCGGTTAAAAGATATGCATAATTATTTAATGCTTCGGACGAGGTCGGGCGCAGCGCCACGGCCCTTTCATACATCTGAATGGCCTTCTCGTGCTGCTTGGTGACGTAATACACCGTGCCGAGATGGTAATGGGGCTCATACGTGTCGGGCGACAGTTCGACGGCCTTCTGCAGCTCCTGGGTGGCCTTGTCGAGCTGGGCGTTTTTAAAAGCGGCCCAGCCGAGGCTGTCGCGGAACCCGGGATTGTCGGGCATCTGGTCGACCGCACGCTGAACCAGCGACTGGGCCAGCTCGCGATGCACGCCGAACTCGGCGTAGAGGAAGCCGAGGTTGTTCAGGGCATGGGGGTTATTGGGCGACAGCGCGAGAATTTTCTTGAAGACGGCTTCCTGAAGCCAGAACGGCTCGTCTTTCGCCTGATTCTGATAACTCTCGTGCAGCCCCATGTAGACGCCAAGAAGCGAGTGCTGGAGCTTGCCGTTGCCGGGCGCAAGCGATGAGGCCTTCTCGAGCGAGGCGATGGCGAGGAACAGCGACGGTTCCTCGCTTCCCAGCAGGCGGAACGCCTGCCCGAGAACGAAGTAGAAGTGCGCGTCCGCCGGGGCGAGAGCGGCTGCCCGCTTGAGGTCCTCGAACGGCTTCATCGGCCCGAAGTAGCCGTTCGGGCGGTTGCGCAGCAACTGAAAGACAATCCCCTTGACCAGGTGATACTCGGGAGTGCGGTCGAATGGCTCTTCCGCCTTGAGAAGCAGCTCTTCCAGCTCGCGATCACGGATGTTCTTCGGGTCCGCATCCTTGTTCGCGGCTACCAGAAGCCCTCGAAGGAACAGGTAGCGAAGTCCGAGCGGCTTTTCAGCTTCACTGAACGTTTCGGTGTCGAGATACGCTGTAA
Organism: uncultured bacterium; assembly: GCA_964597625.1. GTDB lineage: Bacteria > Muiribacteriota > Ozemobacteria > Ozemobacterales > Ozemobacteraceae > MWAR01. The sequence continues at coordinate 26,099 of CAZQYQ010000020.1, read as the reverse complement.
CGATCTTTTCGAGTTCGACCGTGCGGGGCGTGTCCGACAGCTTCATCAGCATCACCCACTGGTACATGGCGTGCAGCTGGGCGAGGGTGTTCTTCTGGTGTTCCGAGAGGTATTTCTTCAACAGGGAAAGATTGAAATCAGGGGCTTTCGTTTTTTCGAGACGGATCTCTTCGATGTTGAAGAGGGGAAGGCCGAAATCCAGCTCTGCCGCGCCTGCCAGCCTGGTGGCAAACAGAAGCGCAACGACCAGCAGTGCCGGAATGACGAAACGAAGCGTCTGATAACGTGCCGTGCGTGAAGCGGTGACGCGTGGCTGAGCCTGAGCGGATGTCGCGGATTTCATTCTTTTTGTGGCCTCCGGAAACATTGTCTGTGGATGCATTATAGGTCGGAAGCCTCTCGAAGAGCAAATCAGCCGCCCAGAGATCTCACCTCGTCGGTCCAGGCAAGCGCCGGCTCGGCCAGACGGCGGTGCAGTTCCGAGGAAAACAGCTCTTCGACGGCATTCGACAGGCCGTCGAGGGTGCCGGCCTGTCGCGCAAGCCAGAAGCCGGCCTGCAGATGGCAGACCAGCCAGAAGAGAAATCCGCCGCCGATGAACATGCCTGCTGCCGGCTCATGTGCCGTGAGAAGCGCCGTCACGAAATACCGCACCAGCAGAAGAATGATCAGGAGGGGAAGCGCATTCAGCGCCAGGCTCGTGATGCCGCCGGGTCTGGGTTCGTCGAGAAATTCACGTATCTGCACGGTCAGTTTGTGAGTCGTGACGGCGCACGCCTGAGCTGCATCGATGCGGGCGATCAACGGTGCCGGGTCAAGCCCGGCCCGGTCCGCCGTCTCGGTGACCTGGCGCCTGCCACGCGTCAGAAGCTCGTCCGTCGCGGTGCCGGCAACCTCGGCAAGACGTTCCGCAAGCGGGATGACCGGGTCGCCGAAGGGAGAGGTGACAAGGCTTTGGAGTCGCGCCGCCAGCAGGGAAACGGTAAGCGATGTGCGCACATAGGCCCCGAAAGGACCGCCCAGGCGGGCTGCCGCCGCTGACTCGCGCCTTCGGACCAGCTCCGGGGCTACTTCTGCCACTGCCGTGCGGGCGGCTTCCCGGATATCCGCGCGGCTTTGTTTCATGAACTCTTCGCACCAGGTCCGGAGCGTGTCGGCAGTCTGGCGGGCCGCCGCCAGGCCGCATGCCGACTCGATCCACGCGGCCGTTTCCGCCGCCCGTGCCGTCTGATTCTCGCTCTGGATCCGCCGGGCGACAGCCTCATCGAGCCGTTTGTGGAGATACTCTTCGAATTTCGGAAATTCCCAGCGCGGGCCGCCCCCCTGACCGGTTTTCGCCAGAAAGGCATTGTGGGCGGAAAGACGGAAAACCGGCAGTTCCTCGCCAAGCGGGGTTTTCAACGGAAGAGCCCCGATCTTGGCCCGCAGATCCGCGACGATCGCATCCTGTTCACGCGGAGTTCGCATCCCTTCGTCGAGCCGGTTCAGAACGACGACGATGCGCCTGAAACTCATCGAATCCACGAGAACGCTGTACAGGTCGAGAGAATCGTATTTCTGTGCCGTCACGACGCAGAGGACGAGGTCCGCCCGCTCGAGAAGCTGTGCAAACGTCTTTCTGTTCGTCTCGTCGATTCCGTCGAGATCCGGGGTGTCAATGAGAATGAGATGCTCAAGCGCGTCTTCCGTATGAGAAACGATCCGGTCATCAGCCGACAGCACCCCGTTCAGCAGCCGCCGCGCCATTCCTTCCCGCCGCTGATGAACGTAGATCGTTGGTCGCCGTGTAAAACAGGCTTTTGCGGAGGCTTCGCCGATCGGTTTTCCAGCCAGCGCGTTGATCATGGTCGTTTTCCCGACCTTGGTTCCGCCGGCGATAACCGTTACGAGACAGTCACAGACGGATTTCTCCCGTTCTTCCAGAATCGAAAGCATCCGCTGGGCTTCCGCTTCATCAATCGCGACGGGGCGGCCCCAGAGAGCTTTTGAAACGGTAATGAGCTTGCGCAGCCAGGCGGCTGAAACGGACTCGGGGTTCTGGAGGGAGGTTTCCATACCCCTCGAGAATAACTCACGGAGATCGGGAATGGCAACGATTTCCCGGGAATGGATTCCATTTGTGACGCGGCGGGTTTAAACTTATGGCAGGGGAAAACCCCGCAGATAGATTTCTGGAGGATCGAACGATGAGAAAACTGTTTTTCCTGCTGTGCTTCTGTCTCATTGCCGTATTGCCGGCGTGGGCGGCGTTCTGCGCCGGATGCGGCCAGAAACTGGAGGATACGGCAAAATTTTGCCCCAAATGCGGCATGAAGATTGAGAAAGCCGTCCCGGGGCATCCGGCAGACGCCGCCGTGAAGCCTGCGGCGAAAAACGCCGATGAGGCGAGGATAGACACGAAAGCTCCCAGGCACGACAGCATGACCGTTTATCGTGCAAAGACGGATCTTTTCGTGTATCAGCGCCGGGGTGACGAGCACAATATCCTGAAAAAGAATTTTCTGTTCAAACCCCGCCGGTACAAAATCGCCGCAAACTCTGAGCTGCGAATCATCGAAATCGTTGGTGACACGTTGCTGGTTGAATCGCTTCCCGGGACCGACAGGGAAATTCATCGCGGCTGGGTGACCCAGGAAGAACTCGCTCTGCGGACCACCTGGACGAAATGAATTCGTCGGGTTACCAGGCCGATCGGACGGTTTCCCAGTCGGTTCGAATCTGCTCAAGCAGAAGCGTGATGTCGCGGCGCTCGAGATCGACCGGCAGGAGCAGCGTCTCGACCGGCCTGGCGAGCCATTCCACGGGTTCGAGGAAAATCGCGCGGCGCGTTTTCGAGAAGGCCTCATAGGTTCGGGCGATGAACGGCTCCTGCGAAAGACGATCCGCCATGCCCAGGAGATTGCTTGGAAGCCACTCTTCGAGCCGTTTGTAGATCGGCAGCCCGATGCCGCCCAGAAGATACTCGGTGACGCCCGGCAGAATCACCGCCGTCTTGATCGCGATGACGGCCGCTGCAACACCCGCCAGGGCTGAAAATCCCGGCACCATGGCCCGCATCGCCTGGACGAGCTCAGGACTCCGGTCGCAGAACCCCTCGAGCTCATGTTCGAACGTGTCGATCACGGGCTTCATGAGAGCCGTTCTGCGTTCATCGAAATGGCTGCGAAGACGTTCCCTCAGGGTTGGTGCATCCGGCCAGTCCAGCTGACGGAGCTCTTCATGGAATCTCGCCGCAAGCGGCCGGCCGCTTCCCGCCGCCGCGCGGCTTTTGTCCAGAAGATCCGCCCGGGCCGCTTCAAGCAACAGAGCGGCCGTTTCCACGTCGCGTCGATCCCGCTCGGTGATCGGGTCGACGGGCTCTGTTCCGACCGCGCTTCCAAACACCCGGCTCATGCCGAGCATGGAAAAGGCCCCGCGAAGCGTATTGCCCGCCGTGCGGCTGAGAGAGTCGACGATATCTCCGACCGAGGTTTTCAACCGGGGCTGCAACACGCGGATCAGGGAATCCTGAAGCTCGAAGGGCGCCTCGTGTCCGGGCAGATCGCGAAGAGGCTGCCTGAGCGTGAGCTCGAACTGCCTGCGAAAATCCCTGATCATGGTGGCGCACTCATCCTGCCGGGATAAAATCATTCCCGCCGCCCCTGCGAGTGAATTTCCGACATGCTCCAGGCCGTGCGAGATCGATTCGACCCGACGGGCGCGGACATGCGAAGCGGCTTCCACCAGATGGCGCCGCAGCTCCGTGACGGCGGTCGCCGGCAGAAGCCCCTCGCCGGCCGGTGCCTGCTCCGGAATGGCCAGAACGGCGCGCTTGTGATCCGGCCACCGCTCGCCGTAACTGTGCGTCAGATCCTCCAGCGCCTCGTCATGGCGGGCAAGATACTGGTTGAAAACGTCGATCCGGCGCGGCAGCAGCTGCATCGCTTCGTCGAGAAAACTTATGCCGGCCTGATCCTTGTATTTCTGCTGCGTGGTCACCCAGACAATCAGATCGGCAAGACCCAGCCCGAGCCGAGCCGCTTCGCGGCAGGTCGGATCAGAGCTGTCGATGTCGGGGGAATCGAGAATGACCGGCAGGTCAGAAGGCCAGTCGGGAAGCTGGTCGGCATAGATCGCGTGTCTGCGCGGTTTGGGGGCCGCAAGCTCCGAGGTCGGCACGAGATGAAAGCGGGCATGCGCCCCGGCAATCGCTTTCAGATCCGCCTCACAACCGGCTCCAACCAGCCGCTTCGTAAAGCTGGCCGTGCTCCCCGAGGGCGAGACTATATGGCCGGCTATTGTATTCACGAGCGTTGATTTTCCCGTGTTCGTTCCGCCGCACAGGATCACCAGCGCCGGAAGCCGGCCGCCCGAAACGACATGAGGGATCAGCTGACTGCGAAGAAAGGTGATTCCAAGCTCGAGCCCGGTGACGTCGAGATCCCCGAACTGCTTCCGGTGCATCTTGATCGACTCCAGGGTCGTCTCGCACCAGCCCGCCAGTGCTCCGGCTCTCTCCAGCAGGGAATTCTCCGCCGCTGACCGGGTGCAGGTCTTCGCGGTCTCGTCGGATGCCGGTGAAACTCCGATGTCGTGCTTCTTCATCGCTCTTTTCGTTCCGCAGATCGCGTGGATGTATTACCGGAAAATATACACAGCAAATATATCGTGACGTATCGTAATCTCTGTGTTGGATCCGCCTTTGCGGGCCGGCATATGCCGGCGGCTGGGAGGTCGGTCAGCGGCTTCGCTTAAGCCGGGTGCCGTTCGCGTTCACCGTCAGTTCGATCGAGAGAGGCAGGCTCTGGTCGGTCGGCAGCGAAACCTCGGCAACCTGCGTATTGTTCACGATCTTCGCGATTTTCGGGAACCACTTGGAAAGCTCGCTGCTGTCGGGTACGTAAACGTAGTATCCGTCCGTCTCTTCCGCGATGCGCTTGAGAATGTCGACATTCAGCCAGCCGAACCCGAGCACGAAGCCGGAAACGAAATGCTGGCGGGAACGAAGAATGATCTCATCGAGGGAGTGAGACGAAGCGTTGTCGTTTCCATCCGTCGTCAGCAGCAGGAACCGCAGCCAGCGCCGCGCCTGAACAGTGGCGATTCCCTTGTCGATCCCGGAATAAAAAGCCGTGTTTTCCAGCGGAACCGGCTTTTTGACGGCCGACTCGATATCGCCCTTGTTCGACGTCAGCGCGACCATCTCGTTCACCGTATTGTTGAACTTGATGATGGAGCCCGAAAACGGCAATACCACGGCGTTCAGAAACGTCGCGTAGTTGGTCTCGATTGCCGAAATATCCTCGGGGAACATGCTTCCTGAATAGTCCATGACCCCGGCGAAGGAGACCGGATCCTGCTGGTTCAGCATGTGAAGGGGCGTGACACGATCGATCATCGCCCGTTGCCGTGACGATGCCTGGCTTCCGAGCAGGACCTCGACGTCGGCCGGCCTGACACTCGTCAGCGGGTCGCCGTTCGCGTCGGTCACGGTGAACAGCACCGCATACCGCTTCTCGCCCAGCTTTTCGATGCCGTGAAGTCTCAGTGCCGAAGCCAGGTTGTCTTCGGGCTTTGCACCCGGCCTGAACCTGTTGGCGACCGAGAGATACTTGCGCAGCCACTCCGCAAACGGATTGCTTGCGCCCCAGGTCGATGAATAGGTCATCCAGAGCGTGCCGAGACCGAGCAGCCCAAGCAGCATCAGAAAAGCGACGTAACGCCAGTAGTTGATCCTTATCTCGCCCGTTCTCGGAGCTACTTCAACCATAGGAGTTCAGCCTCGTGTGATTCGTCAGTTTCGCTTCAATACAGGTGGAGCCAGAATGCCAGACCGGTCAGCACTCCCCCCAGAACGAACATCATCAGCCCGGGAGCATGAAAGAACCACCAGTCGGCCAAAAGCGATGCTGCGACAACCGCCCAGACGATGCCGGCCGTCATGCCGGTCGGTGCGGCGAACCGGAACACGAGGGCGACCACGATGGCGGCGATCGCTGTGAAAATCAGCCATCCCGACTGAATCTTGATGTCCGTTTTTCCCGGGTTTACTTCAACCATGTGAAGCTCCTTGTCAGGCTTTCGGCATGCCGGCCTGCGCGGCGACGCCGGATGGCCTCTGGCTGAAAATCGATTCGTGCTGCTCGTGAATATCCGTCAGCACGCGCAGGATACCACGCTTGATCGACAACAGTTCGTCGCTTGCCGCCGACACCTCGTGATTGGTGCGGATCTCCTGCTCGATTCCCGCTTCCAGCTGCTTGACCTTGTCGGTGAATATCGGTAGATATTTATTGATGATCGCGTTCTGCTGAGGAAGCGGCAGCGTGAGCCAGCCTTCCTTGTAGACGGTGTTGATCAGATAGATGCCCATCGTGTTGTTCTTCAGATAATCGAACAGCTCGGTGATCGTGCGGCCCATCGGAACCGGCTTTTCCTGCTGGTAATGCAGCTCGAACTGGACCAGCTCGGGGTTGTATTCGATGCCGTGCAGGGTTTTCGCCGGGTCGGCGTGAATTTCATAGCGCAGCAGCACGTAGACCATATACAGGTTTTCGAGCGTCTTGGCCGGAATCAGCCCGTAACTCGACCAGAGCACCGGGTAGGCGTCATTCGTCAGCATCGCGTGACAGTTGATCTTGGCGGTGTTCTTGCGATACAGCGCCTGCCACTGGGTGATCGCGCTGATATTGTAGGGGCACATGCCGTGCAGGGTCTGGAGCAGGCTGATCTCGAACCGGTTGCGCGTCGGGGCGATCGTGACGCCGATCTCGCCCTTTCGCAGGCTCTCGCGGATCTCTTCGGCCAGTTTGCTGTTCTCTTCGGCGATCCCCAGCGTGACGATGTTCATGCGCGTCGGCTGGTTGTTGCCGCGATCGTTGATCGTCATCAGCGGCGCCGACTGGTTCATCAGGCTCTCGATCAGGCTCTTCTTGAACCCGTGCTTCACCGAGTCCTTCCAGTGGATGAACTCCTCGATGCCGCCCAGCATGCGCTTGCCGATCAGACCGCGGCAATAGCGCACGATATCATTCTCGAGCGAGTCACTCTGCGGGTTTGTGTAGGCATCCCAGTTTTTCGACAGATCGATCGTGACCAGGAACTCCTTCTCGATGTCGTTGTTCGACAACTCGCCGAGCAGATACTTGTAGAACGGCTCCACATCGCGTTCTTCGAAGATGAAGGTGCGGACGTAGGCCTGGACTTTCGAATAGGGCTTGATCTTGTCGAGACACGCTTCATAGCTGCGCTCGATCATGCCGTTTTTCGTGACCGCATCGAGCTTGCGGGCGAACTCCTCGACCTGCTTGCGCAGATTTTGGGCATGCCCGGCCAGATACTTGAGAAAGTCGGCGGCGCAGGAGAGGCAGAATCGCTCGTATTCCATCTCGACCGCTTCCTGGGCCTCTTTTTCGAGCTTGGCGAACTCTTCGCGGATGTTCGTGACCGAGAGCAGGGTGCCCAGTTCGAGGAACTTGCCGCCCAGGCCGAACATCGAGTTGAGCTTGCTGGAAAGCACGTCGCGGGCGGCGACATACTCGCGCTGCTCTTTCAGCTGCCTGCTGCGCAGCTCTTCATCTTTGCGGCCCAGAACATCGCGCGGGAACCGCGAAAGATACTTCTCAAACGCATTCAGAAAATCGATTGCGATCAGAGCGCCCTGGTCCGGATGATCGATGATCTCGATGATCTTGTCCTTCAGCACCTTGCCGCCCTCGATCGCCGCCTTCTCGAAATCGACGCGCACGCGCCCCCGGATGTCGTCTTTCTTGACCTTGACCCGGTCCATCTCGTCGATCTTGCGCAGGATGTAGGCGCTTGCCGACTCGCCCGGCTGCTGCTGCTGCTCGGTGCGCATCGTGTGATACTGGGGGTTGTCCCAGAACTGGGCCCGCGGAATCAGCTTCCGGGAAAGGGCGAAAACGCCGTCGGGCGTCAGATCGAGCTTGTCGGTGTTGGCTTCCGCGAACTCGTTCACCATCGCATCGATCGTGATCTTGTCGCTTGAAAGCTTGAGCCAGCGCGTCACATCCATCGACAGTTTGTAGGTATACAGATCCATGATCACGTCGAGAGGATAATAAAAACTCTTGTATCCGGCCGTGCTGAGACATTTGAGCTGTTTGCCCTCGAGATCGGAGCTGAGCTGGCCGAGCACCTGCGAGGCATTGTCGAGCATCGAATTCTGCGCCTGTCGCAGGTTCGTGGCGAGCTTCGTGAAAATGAACTCGGCGGCGATCGTGTCGTAGGTCGAGATGTCATCGAGGCTGCTGGTTCCGAGCAGATACAGCTGGTCGAACGGCGTTTCCTCGCAGGTGGCGCCGAATGTCGTGGCATCGTGGCTCTTGCCGATCGGGCCGTAGTTCACCATCAGCTTGTTGCGGCGATCCTGCGTGAGAATGTCTTTGGCACTCTTGGTCGGTGGAAACTTCTCTTTGTTCATGAAGTAGAACGCTTCAACAAGCGATGCGTAGCCGTTGGCTTCGAGCCTTCCTGTCGCATTCACGTTCGGATCGATCGCGATCTGCGTGAACGCTTCGGGAGTGAGCTGGATGCCGACCATGCTCGGCTTGCCCCGGCCGCCTGAAAGCTGGTAATAGGCCATTTTCAGCATATAGGCGATATCCATGTACATCCCGGCACCCGAACCGCCGCACAGGGAGCCGACGATGTAGAACTCGGGGGTCAGAATCTGGCCCTGCTTGTTCGTCAGCGGCACGATCTGGTCGTCCTGGTTCACATTCTTGCGCGAAATGACACGGCTGATTTTCGCCTTGAGCTGCTGATAAATGCGCTGTGCATCGACGAACAGGCCGAACCGGCCGGTAAACCTGAACTGGTGCGCGCCCTGGCTGATCTGGCCGAGGTGCTGCTTCAGCTTCGACGGGAACCACTCGTTGAGGTACCCGTAGGTGTCGGTGTCGAGGTTGCCGGTGATCTGGTTGGCGTTCTGGATATTGATCTGGTGATATTCTTCCTCTTTCAGCATCGCGCCTTCGACCTTCTCGTGGGCCCGCGAGTCAAACAGATCGGTGTCGATGCAGTAGAGATCGATGAAATCAGGAAGGGTCGGTCGCTGGTCGGCCGCGTGACTGAAGGCTTCGCGAATCTGCGGACTGTTGAGGAATGCCTCTTTGAACTTCATGAGGACACGTTTGCCGGTGCCCCCGAGACCGATGATGAGGGCGGGATTGAGGGCCAGCCTGTTCTCGAAATTGCTGCTCATGAACACCTCTCCTGATGCACGCGGCGTTTGATATTCTGACGAACCCTCAGTATAGGCACCCGTTTTTCAGACTGTCAAGGAAATCCCATGTTCAGCGAACCGGCAGATGCCCGATTCATCAAGCCCTGTACAGAATCAGGGAACCAGGTCTTCGATCATCGACAGGATTTCGCCCGGCGGAACCCCGACGTCACCAGGAATTTCATGAGGGGAAGCTGCTCGAGGACGCCGAGGTCGGGATACCCGTGCATCGGTTCCCGCACTTCCATTGAGGAGAACGCCTTCCAGCCGGCTCTCAGCATCGCTTCAGAAAAACGGTGCTTTTCGGCCACGAAGTCCAGGGAATGCGTCCAGCAGTCGGAAAAAGCCGTTTCCAGCTTCTTCTCATCGAGCAGTCCGTTGTTCGCTCTGCGAATCGCATCGAATGCCGTGTTGTAAAACCGGAGCCCCGTTTCATCGGCCGCGCTCAGGCAGGTATCGAGATCGAAAAGGATCCCTTTGATCATCTCAAAAGCCTCTTCAGAGGAACATCAGGGCTATCACGCAAAACAACGGGCATGGTCCGGAAAGGCGTTCTGCAGTTCGAGTCCGGGGGCGTCGCGAACCGGCGTTACAGAATCTGCGTGAGGATCTGCTCGATCTCTTCCACCGCGGCTTTGGCGCTTTTCTTCTGAATCGCGTCTGCCAGACAGTGCCTGGTATGATCCATCAGGACGATGCGGCGGGCGCTTTCGAGAGCCGCGATGACCGCTTTCATCTGCTGCAGGACCTCGGTGCAGGGCTTTTCGTCCGAAAGCATTTTCCGGATTCCTTCGATATGCCCCGCCACACGTGCAAGCCTGCGGTCGACATCCGGCTGGGACTGATGGTGGTGATGCCCTTTGGGGTTCTGCATAGGCGGTTCTCCCGGTAATGAAAGTATACGGTCCCCCAGGATAGCATATTTCAAACCGGACCGCTGATTCGCGCAGTGCCCGGGAAAAATTCGAATCGTTGGCGGGTTGCCTTCGCGGATGTTGCGCGTTATGCTTTTGACGGAAGAATGGGGCGCATGACACAGCATGAACCCGGGAGGATACGACGATGAAACCCCTCGAACTCAGCTCGATCTCCGAGGTCTGGAAATCCGTCCTTGCACAGCTCACACGATCGATAGCCCAGGTTGGTTCGAACGTTCAGGTCTGGTTCCCCTGGGGACGCACCTGGCGCGGCCAGGACACGCGTGGCTCTCTCCCGCCGACGGAGTTGCCGGCCGAACTGGCCGCAACGCATGCCGGCGCTCATTATGCCGGCCGCTGGTGGAAACCGGTCCCGGCCGCGGGCCTGACCTGGCTGATCAGTTTTCATGCGGCTGAGGGCGGTGAAAAGAGCCTGCCCGAATGGAAGCCCGCGGCAGAGGTGGAATCGGCCTTGTCGCTGCTGGGCGAGTTCGTCCGGCTCGAATCGCTGCTCGGCCTTTTTTTGAAAATACTCGAAAACAGGGCTGTCGAGGAGTTTGGCCACTGGGACCGCGTTCGGAACTACTGTGTCGCGATTGGCCGGAATATGGGGCTCTCCCCGCGTGAGCTCGTCGATCTCGAGCTGGCGGGCCTGCTGCACGATATCGGCAAGGTCTCCCTTCCGTCTTCCCTCCTGGAGGAACGCCGCCCCCTGTCTCCCGCGGAACGGCGCCAGATCGAGTCGCATGCGCTGGTCGGCGCGGCCATGATCCGGGAAATCCCAGGCCTCGACAGGGTTGCCGATGCCGTCATGTCTCACCATGAGACTCCTGACGGTTCCGGGTATCCCAGAGCCCTCCGGGATCCCGAGATTCCCCTTGCAGGTCTGATCGTGTCGGTTGCCGACTCCTTCGATGCAATGACGCATTACAGGCCGTATGCGGCCGAGAGAACCTACCGGGAGTCGATCATCGAGATGTCCGGCCGCCAGGGAAAATATGATGAGCGGGTGCTCTGGGCCCTTCAGCAGGTTCTCAAACAGCTCGGTATTCTTGAAACACGTCCGATTGCGGCACCGGCACAGTAATATAACGTTGTATATACAAACTGCGTTCGATCAAGGGTGAGAGGAAAATTCCATTCTGGAGGGTTATGCATGCGGCTCGTTCTCAATGCTCTGCTGGTTGCGGTATTGGTGGCATTCAGCTGTACGGCCGGAGCGGCCCCTGCTGCCGTGCCTGCGGCTTCACATACTCAGACGCTGCGTGTCGGAATCGTGCTGTCCGTCGGAGGCCTTGGCGATCATGCCTTTAACGATGCCGCCTATGCGGGCGTGCAGAAGCTGCGCCAGATGCCTGACTGCGTTGTGGACATCGTGGAGCCGGGAGATGTCGCCGCCATCGAAGACAGTCTCGAATTTCTTGCCTGCCGCCGCACCGGCCTCGTCGCCGCGGTCGGGATTTTCGCCAACGAGGCTGTCCGGCGCGTCGCCGCAAAACATCCCGATGTGCGCTTCCTTCTTCTTGATTCGGTTGTCGAACTGCCCAATGTGATGTCCGTGCTGTTCAATGAAGAAGAGGGCTCCTTTTATGCCGGGGCCTTTGCCGGCCTCCTGACAAAGAGCCAGTCCGTCGGGTTCCTCGGCGGAATGACCTCGCCGGTGATCGCATCGTTCGAAAAGGGGTTCCGGAATGGCGTTGCCTTTGTGAATCCGCAGGCGAAGCTGCTTGTCGAGTATGCCGGAGATACTCCTGAAGCGTTCAACTCTCCCGATATCGGCAAAAAACTCGGACTGAAACTGGCTTCTGAAGGGGCTGATTTCATCTACCACGCTGCCGGCCGCACCGGCCTCGGGTTGATCGATGCCTCGCGGCGAGTGCCGTTCCTCGTCATCGGCGTTGACGGTGACCAGTCGGGTATTGCCCCGGGAAAAGTCGCCGCCAGCATGGTTAAACGGCTCGATGTGGCTCTCGATACCGCCGTGAGAGCTGTTCGCACCAACCGTTTCAAGGGCGGCGTGCTTACCCTTGGTCTGGCCGATGCCGGCATCGAGCTGGCAATTTCCAGATTCAATCAGGGGCTTGTGACACCCGTCGTCGCTCAGCGGCTCGAAGAAGTCGAAGCGTTCCTGCTTCATAAAACGTCCGGGACCCAGAGCGGCTCAGCAACCGCCGTCATTGAAAAGTGATCGGGTATTCAGGAAGGATCGATGGCTCTTTGGGAGCTCAATAAAAAAAGGAGAGAGAAACATGGAAAAAAGAATCATCACTCTTGCGGTTCTTGCGGTCTTTGTCTTCACGTTTGTTCCCGGCGCGGCTTGGGCCTCGGGGCTGAATAACGCCGTATCCATCGATTTCAAGGATGCGGATATCAGAGACGTGTTCAAGATCCTGGGTGCAAAAGCCGATTGTAACATCATTACGGAAAAATCCGTTCGCGGAAATATAACGATTCGCGCAAAAGACGTTCCCGTCATCCGCCTTGCCAGGCAGATTGCCGCTGCCAACGGATTTATCGTCGTCGTTGATGGAAACACCCTGATCCTGACGGATGAACGCAGGGTTCCTGTGATCAGCATCACGCGTGCCGTACGGAATATGGGAGCTGCCGACGCCACCAAGGCAATCGTCTCCGCGTTCCGGAAAGATCTTCGAATGGCGGTTGTCGAGGATTCCAACTCCGTGATCATCACCGGGCGGCCCGATATGGTGAACGAAGCCGAAAAGCTGCTTGCCTCGATCGACCGGCCGAGACCTGACGTCCGGGCACTCGTTCAGCTCAAGCGCGAAGGTCGTGTTCTCCGGGAGTTCGAGCTGCAGGCGGCGTTTGGGAATGAAAACCAGATGAACTGGATCTCCAGGAAACCGGTTGAAAAACTTTCCGCCAAGCCGCTCAAGACTCTGCCGGAAATTTCTTTCGTCGGCATCACGCCGGAATTCATCGATGGGAAAGGCCGCCTGCACGGCTTTTTGTCCTGTCACTTCAATCTCCCGGGCGATACGGTCGGTGTCAAAAGCGACAAGGGTGTCAAAACCAGTTTCATTGCCGAATCCGGCAAACCGGTCACCGTGGCGCGTTTCAGCGGCGATGAAACGGGGCTCGCGATCGTTCTGACGCTGCAGTATCAGGGCCGTTGACGGATTTCCCCGGGAATTTCCGGGGTACCTTCCGCACCCCGGGGTTGGTACGTATAATAGAAGAAATCTTTATCGCAACCAGCCTTCCATTGGAGGTCCCTATATGATCATGAGCATCGCGTATCGCCGTCGCCAGGATGTATCGATTCTTCTGGTGCTGTCGATGATTTTCTCGCTTTGGATTGCAATTCCCCAACCCGCCAGCGCAGGGTTCTTCCAGACCGTCGGCAACGCGCTTAAATGGACGGTGAACACGGCGGGCAGCTTGGCCGGAGCCTGCATGGGCGGAGTTCTCGGCATGGCTGTCGGCGGCGGCCCGATCGGCATGGTCGCTGGCGCGGTCGGCGGCTATATTGTTGCCAAAAAAGTGATGAACTGGGCAACATCGAGCTTTGTCAATGTTGCGACGACGCTCGGCGCGGTGGGTGGCGGCCTGCTCATGGCCGGAATGGGGATGCCGATGCTCGCGGTTGGAATCATCGGTGGTGCTCTCATCGCCCGTGTGGCCGCGTCCCTGATCAGCAAAATTACCGGCAAGAGCACGAAGCTGGTGAACAAGGAAAACGTGACCATTCAGGAAGAACGCTCAAAATCGATCATCGAGCGCCGGTTCGCGACCGGCGCCGTGGGCGAGGCGCCTGCATCCATCCAGACCAAGGCCCAGGCTGCCGTTGTTCAGGCCCCCGAAAAGACATCCCAGGAAGTGTATGATATGTATCTCGATGCCTATCGGGCTTACATGGAGGCGACGCAGAAAGGCGATGCAGCTGCGGCGAAAACATCCTACGAGGGTTATCAGAAATATCTGGCGCAATATAATCAGATGCTCAAAGAAGGCAAGTAACCCATCATCGAAAGCAACTTCTCAAAAGCACCCGAGCGTGAAAACGCCGGGTGCTTTTTTTCCGGTTCCCGGTTCCCGCGCCGATCATCCATGCCGTCTCGGGATATCCCGGCGCACCTGTGGTATTGTCAGAGTATTCGCAACGCGTTTTTTAACGCTCAATCCAATTGCGGGAGAATCATGCAATGACCTTTCAACCGGCACCGCGGGCAGATATCGGGATTTTCGGCGGCAGCGGCTTCTATTCATTCATCACAAAAACGGAAGAAGTGAAAATCAATACGCCTTACGGAGCGCCAAGCGACTCTGTTTCCATCGGGGAAGTGGGCGGGGTGCGCGTGGCGTTCATCCCACGGCATGGTCGGGGTCACAGCATTCCGCCGCATGCGGTGAATTTTCGCGCGAACCTCTGGGCCATGCACGAACTCGGCGTGACCCGCGTCATTTCCCCGTGCGCATGCGGATCACTCCAGCCCGATATCAAGCCGGGTGAGTTTGTCGTATCAGATCAGTTCGTCGATCGCACGAGCGGCCGAAAAGATACGTTCTGCGAAGGGCCGTCCGTCATGCATATCTCTTCCGCGGAGCCATACTGCCCGGAGCTTCGCGAAACGGCCGTCCGGGTCATCCGGGAAAATGGCATCAAGGTTCATGACGGTGGCACGATCGTCGTCATCCAGGGGCCGCGCTTTTCGACGAAGGCCGAAAGCCGCTGGTTCACCCGGATGGGCTGGCACACGATCAATATGACTCAGTATCCGGAAGTCGTGCTGGCCCAGGAACTCGGAATCTGCATTGTAAATATAGCTCTTGTCACGGATTTCGACGCCGGCCTCGTCGGCAATGTTCCCGAAGTGACGGCCACGGAAGTCTTGGAAGTGTTCAAGCATAACTCCGAAAATCTCAGGCTCATCATGGAGCCGCTGATCAGAGCGATTCCGACAACCCGCACAAAATGCCGTTGTCAGCAGAAAGTCGCGGAAGCCGTCATCAGCTGACCGTTTCTGAGATCAGAAGTGAAAGCCCCCGCCACCTTCCCGTGGCGGGGGCTTTCGCGCAAGGGCGGATGAAACGCCCGGATGGTTTCTCAGGAAACAGCGATCATCTCGCGGATGGCGCGGAATCGCTCGTCGATCTGGCTGCGGGTGAGTTTCGCATAGGTATCGAGGCTGAAATTCTCAACGGTGAAAGAGCCCATGGCGCTGCCATACAGCATTGCGCGCCGGAACCCGTTCTCGGAAATGTCGCCGTTCTCGGCCAGACAGCCCATGAACCCGCCCGCGAACGAGTCGCCGGCGCCCGTCGGGTCGGTGATGTCTTTGCAGGGAAATGCCGGGGCGAAGAAACGGCCCGCTTCCGTGACCGTGAAAGCACCGAGTTCACCGAGCTTGATGACCAGCCGCTTCGGCCCCATGGCGAGCAGCTTGGACACCGCGCCGGAGAGCTTTTTCTCGCCGCTGAGCATCAACGCTTCCTGCTGGTTGAGGAAAACGACGTCGACCCGCTTGAGAACTTTTTTCAGATCATCGAGAGCGCTGGTGATCCAGAAATTCATCGTGTCGAGCGCGATCAGCCGGGGCTTCTTCACCTTCTCGATGACGCGCATCTGAAGTGCCGGATGAATGTTCGCGAGAAAGAGAAATTCCACATTCGCATATTCTGCCGGAAGCTTGGGGTCGAATTTTTCGAACACGTTCAGGCAGGTCGAATGCGTCGTGGCATCGCCGAAATCCTCGCCATACGAGCCCGACCAGTGAAACGTCTTTCCCTCGACGCGCTCAAACCCGGAAAGATCGACGCCATGCTTCTCTAAAAAATCCGTGTGGGTTGCTTCGAAATCTGAACCTGCCACCCCGACGAGGCCGACCTTCGTGAAGTAGCTTGCAACGGTCGAAAAGTAGGTGGCCGAGCCGCCGAGCGCGCGATCGCGACGTCCCTTCGGCGTTTGCAGCGTGTCATAGGCGATGGATCCAACCACGATCATCTTGACGCTCATCGATTCTTCCTCCGGTAATGGTGCGGGTTTAAAAGCAACCAATCTTATCAGGAAACCGGCCTGCGGTGCAAATCGGAATGCACCCGAACCGGGCAGCTTACGTGAAAGAATTCTTCACGAGGTCTTCTCACCGCTTTCGGATGCGGCTTTTTCTGCGTTTCCCGGTTCCATGCGGCGTGGATCTATCTTGGAAAATATACTGCCAAGCGCGAGAATGATCAGAACCGAAAAGCACATGGTGGAAACGACCGTCACATCAACCCAGGGCCCTGCCCCCCAGACGGCAAGCCCCCACAACAGCAGCACCGAAGAAAGACCATCCCCGGCGCGAAACACGAGCGTATCGATGAACCCTTTTCCCTGATACTTCTCGTCGTGTGAAAGAGGGGTGAAAAGGAGCTCCCGCACGGCGCGGCCGGTCGAGTAGTTGAGAGCATACCGAACGACGCCGATGACGGCGGCGACATCCAGAAGCGGCAGGCGAATCAGCAGAAGCGAGCCGATGATCTGCGATAACGGCAGCAGAAGCAGGCCGACGGTGGGATACGCGGAGCTCATGAAGAATCGGGTCACGAAAAACTGCGTCATGAGCGAGAGCCCGTTGATCATGTTGTAGATGTTCGCCCAGTAAATGGTGCGCGCGTCAGAGGAGAGATGCGCCGCTTCCATCAGGGCGTTCAGCTGGTAGGAATACATGCTGCTGGCGAACGTATACAGGAACATTTCGAGCGCCATCAGCGTCAGATAGGCTGACGAGAATGTGACGGCAAAACCGTCCCACGGGCTTGCGGTCTTTCCACCCTTCTTTTCACCGCTCTTTTCGTGTGCGGCGCCCGTGGTTGCCTCTGCCGGAGGCGGTGCCGCCCGGATGCTGGAAAGCGGACTGCAGCGTTTGTTGATGAAACGCATGCACCAGATCGTGGGTTCGAGCAGCGCCGCCGCGACGAGGAACATGTTTGCCGTGCCGAGCAGACCCGTGAGCGCGACGGTAATGATCCCGCCGCAGAGCCCGCCGATCAGGCCGCCGTATCCGACCGTCGTATAAAGCCGCTTTCCCTGGTCGGTCGTGAACGAGTCATTGATGAACGACCAGAACATGCTTGGCGAAAAGAGCGCGAAGAGATTCACCCAGATGAAATACAGGGTTATTGCACATGCCCGGGACGTTGGAACCTGCATCCACGCGGGTATCCACGCAGGCAGCAGAGCCGGGTCGATCCAGATTGCGGTGGCGACCGTCGGATGTTCCGTACAGCGGAATATCGCCCAGAAGAGCACAAGGGAAACGCTGCATGCCCGGGTTATCCAGGTGATGAACTGTTCGCGGCTGTAACGGCCCACAAGCCAGCTGTAGCCTGCGTTTGCGGCGATGAGCGACAGCATTGAAAGAATATTGAGCGCCGGGATCCGCTGGGAGCCGAGTTCGATCGCAAGGCCTTCGCGGATGGGCTTTAAGACATAATAGGAGGTGATGATGAAGAAAAAATACATCAGCGAGACCGCGGCGACCGGCCCTTCGCCCGCGCGCGCGCCAAGCCAGGACTCCCAGAATGCCGGAGTCTGGCCGGATACCGTGTCGTTTTGGGGTTGTACCGGCATGGCGGCCATTATAGGGACATTCGGCCTGAAAGAAAAGATTCTTCATTGGAAAAGAAAACGGCTCTGCGCTTTTGCACAGGGCCGTCGTATCGTCGTATCAGCGAATCAGTTGGGAAGTGCCGGATCGAGCGGGGGCAGAGGCTGACCGCCGGAGATCGGAGACGGGGCAGGAGCCTGGCCGGGAGTCTGCGAGCTGCTGCCGGAATGCTTGTGGCTGCTCTTGACACGGCGCCAGTGGCCGCAGGTGTGCTTCTTGTTGTGGGTCTTGTAATGGCCCTTCACCCAGACGCGCTTCGGCTTCTTGCCCGTGATCTTCGATTTTGCCTTCACGGCGCTGTCCATGATGCCGTTTTTGATGTTGCAGCCGGTCCTGACAAGAGCTCTGCGGGTTCTCTTGGCGGTCATCTTGATCTTGTGCTTGACCGCTCTCTTCATGCGGGTGAAGAACCCGACCTTCTTGTGGTGACCCTTGGCTTCAGCCTTGTCCGCTTCGCCGCCGCCAAACAGAACGCCCAGGGCCAAAAGGCCGACTGTAAGAATCTTCGTGTACCGACTTGCCATCTTTTCTTTCCTCCGTGTTCTTATCGAATACTCTGGGGGAATTATGTTTAGATTGTACAGACAGAACCGGGGGTCTGGGGAAAAACCGGAATATTATTTTTTAAAAAATGTTCCATGAATGCGGCACTCGATGCAGCCGGCCTTGCTGAGATCTCCCGAGGAGAAATACTCGCAGCCAGGTTCGGGAAGCGGCAGGTCATTCTGCAGGTATTTGTTCTTGATCAGCACGCCGCCAGGCTGGTAATCCTCGCGCGTGAGCGAAGTCTTCATGATCGTATTGTCCATGTTATACATCTCAATGGCGCCCATCAGAACCCGTTGATTCGCGAAACAGGCTGCTCTCTTCGCGTTCATCCTCGCTTTATGAAAATTCGGAATTGCAATCGCTGCCAGAACGCCGATCGTAGCCGGTATGAGCATCGGATTTCCTTCTTTGAACGGCTCGGGGAGCGCCATCGAAAGCGTCAGGCTGGTTGCGCTCTTGTCCAGGGTGATGCGCTTGAGAAGGGTTGCTCCAAGCGCCAGAAGCGTCTTCTGAACCCTCCACTCGGTCATCAGCACGGCGGGTTCCACGGATTCTGCCTTCTGATCAAGCTTGGCGGATTCCTCCTGAATTTTTGCAAGCCCGATGCTTTTGAACGAATCGAACATCGATCCCCCGACTTCGACCCCGGTTGCCTCTGAAAAATCGAGCCGGACCTTGAGAATGCCCGATTCCATGGCTGCTCTGCCGACCAGAAGCGACGAAAGCATCAGCCTGACCCCTTCCGGGATCCTCCCGGTCTCTTTCTTCAGATCAGGTTGCCGCTCGAGAATGCGGCCAATCTCAGCCTGGAAGAAAAAACCGGCCGGATCTGATTCCACGGGAGGGGTGAGAAGTTCGAAAAATGATTCACCGGCGGCGATTGCCGCTGCTGCGGTCTTGTGAGAAGCGACGCAGAGCGTATCCGATGCAGAAAAAAAGGCGGTCAGCCTTGAGCCCTGGGCGACGGATGTGCCGCCGATTTTTTCAATGCCGGCCCCCTGTGGGCGGTTTTCCAGCTGGGCGATGATCCCCGGCAGACTTGGAAGCAGCCGCTCCTGATCAAGTTTCCCTTTTACCTGAAGGAACAACAGATCCTTGTTGAGGAGCTCCTTGCTGCCGTCATCCAGAAGATAGACGCGAAGCTCTTTCAGATCCTGGTCGGGAAGAAAATCGATCCGCTTTCGAATGGTATCTTCGATTTTTTTGATTTCCTCTTTCGCTTCAGGCAGCGCCGAAACCATGGCTTCAGGGCTGAATACCCCTGCCGGAAACGGCATGCGCAGCATCATCAGCGGCTTGCCGAACCCGGGCTGTCCGGCTTCCGCTGCCGGCCCGGTGCAGATAAATGCCAGGACCGCCATGCATACCGCACCTGCCGCGAAGAACCGTCCCGATAATTTCATGATGCTCTCCTTATCCGAATCAATAACGGTCAGCGACCGATACATGTCATCTTATCATGAACCCCGCCTCGAAACGCTGGACCAGGATGCCCCCGGGATGCCCCGCAGAATGCGGCTGTGCAGATCCTCAACCAGGATCGGGCTTGCTTGGGGCAGACGGCGATGATATCGTAAATCCGCATATAAAAAGCCCCGCGCTTTCGCACGGGGCTTTTGAAAAACCGTTTTTACTGGGGCATTGCCGGATCAGAGGGCATCGGAGCCGGAGTCGGGGCCGGGGTCGAAGCGCTGCCGGACGGCTTGTGATGACGCTTGGCCCGAGCGAAGTGACCGGTGGTGTGCTTCTTGTTATGGGTCTTGTAGTGGCCCTTCACCCAGACCGTTTTGGCCTTCTTGCCGGTGATCGCGGACTTGGCCTTCACGGCACTGTCCATGACGCCGTTCGATACTGCGCAGCCAGCCTTCACAACAGCCCGGCGGGTTTTCTTGGCGGTCATCTTGACCTTATGCTTTACGGCACGCTTCACGCGGGTGAAGAAGCCGACTTTCTTCGATTTTGCTTCTGCCTGATCGGGAGCCGCGGGAATAAGAAGGCCGATGGCAATCAGGGCTCCGAAAAGAACCTTTGCGGTGGTCTTCAACATATTCTTATTCTCCTTGTTTTTTTATGGGATCGTCAGGTTTGATATTTCGATTATACGAACCGACGGGGGGGTGTGGGACTTTTTTTGGGAAAAAAATGTACCGGCTTCGCAGAATCCGCATGAAATGCGCATGACACCAGGAAAAATTCATGGCAGAGGATGCGCAGTTTCCCGGAAGAGGATCCACTCGACAGCTCTGGAAAGGGTTGGAACGCAGGGTACATGCGGCGGCAGATCCGACGGCTTTTCCTGGGCGATCAGAATGGGGGGAACGCCGGCTGCCAGCGCCATGCGCACATCCGACATCCGGTCCCCGATCGCGTAGGAAGAAGCCGCATCGATTCCCCGTTCTGCCAGCGCTCGGAGAATCAGGCCAGGCTCGGGCTTCCGGCAACCGCATGATTCGCCGGTCGGCCGGCCGGGAGGCGGATAATCGGGATGATGAGGACAGACATAGATTGCGTCGGGCTCGGCATCTGTTTTTGCCAGTTCTCTCCGCATCTTTTCATGAATACTCTCCAGAGAGGCGGGGGGAATGATCCCCCTGGCGACTCCGGACTGATTGGTGACGATGATCAGCAGGAAGCCTGCATTACGCAATCTGCGCAAGGCTTTTCCTGTTTCCGGAAAGAGTTCGAAATCCTCGGGACGGGATATATACCCAGGATCAGGATTCAGTGTTCCGTCGCGATCGAGAAATACTGCCCGCTGTTTCATGCAGACCCCCTTCCCGAAAGAAGATCCGAATGTTTCCCGAGAATCGCTTTCCAAACGAAATCGGAGGTGAGCTCCGTCATGCAGCGACCATCCGCACAGGTTTCCTTGTGACATTGAAGGCAGGAGAGCGTGGAATGGAAAAGAGAAAGGTGCTGCCCGCCGATCGGGGCGACGGCCCGCCGTGTCGTGGGTCCGAAGAGGGCGACGACAGGTGTGCCGAGAGCCCATGCGAGATTCATCGGGCCCGTGTCGCCGGTGAGGAAAAGATCGAGTCTGGCCAGCAGGGCGATGAAATCCCGGATCGAAAGCGCCGGATGAGTGACGGCCAGTTCGGGGCCGAGCTTTGCCAGGAGTCGCTCTGTAGCCGGCCGCTCGCCGGGCCCCCAGAAAAGCAGGGCCGGCCTGCCGGTGACTCCGTGCCAGCGACGGATCAGTTCTTCGTAGTGTGCTTCTGGCCAGGCTTTTGATGGGTAGGTGGCATGCGCATTGATGCCGAGAAGGGGCTTTTTCAGACCGGAACCGGAAAGAAACGATGCCGCCTTTGCTGCCGAATCCTGGGACAACGCAAGCCTGGGATGTCCGATCTCGCCTTCGATGCCGAAGCTGGCGAAAAAATCTTTGAAAAGCGTGGCCAGATGGATGTTCGGATCAGGCGGAGTCCATGTCGCATGATACGCATACTGTCGGCCGCGATACGCAAAGCCGGCCCGGCGTGGAATTCCGCTGAGAAAACTGATGATCGCTGTCCGCGGGTTGGCGAACAGATCGAAAAGCCGGTCGAAATGCCGTTTCCGAATGCATCTGATCAGCTCGAACATCTGCCAGGGTGACGCATGAGCTGGAATCTGGATCAGATCGATTCCGGAATCGTCGGGCACGACATCCCCGAACGGGGTCTGGCAGAGCAACGAGATGGGCCGCAGCTCGTCGCGCCTGGCCAGCATCTCCAGCGACGGCAGCAGATGAACGATGTCGCCCATTCCCTTCGGGCGGATGACGAGAGTTCCTGACATATTCGAATCGTTATTCTTTCAATCGATAGGATTTTATTTTTGTGCCTGATATGTTGTCGTCGATATATATTGGTCCCGCCGTCATCTGGCGGCCACGCATGGAGTGCTTCACTTCGTCATGCATGAAGCACGAACAGACGGTCTCGCCGGCAGCGATCCCGGAGAGCAGCACCCGGATCACGTCGTGGCCGCAGGGAAAGGCATGAATGTCGTTGTATGGGCCGATATACGCGATGTGCGCGGTTTCGAGGGTCATTGCCGTTCTCGGGGCCAGACCGGCCGTCTGAAGGCCCGAAAATTCGGCTTTGCCGGAAATATCCTGCCAGGCGGCATTCAAGGCCGAAGCCGTGGAAAGCATCTGCTCGAGAAGCTGCGTTCGTGACCATTCGAAAAACGGCGGTCCAAAAAGGGCGATCAGACTTCCAGCCGGAGACGGTTCGAGCGCGGCCCCATTCTTGAAAAGCCGTTCGGCGGCTGAACAGAGCCACTCGTGAAGCAGCCCGACCATCGAGGGCTCCGCAGACTCGATGCGCATCTCGATTGCCATTCTGCCGATTTCAGCAGTCCGGGGAACGAGGAACCGATTGCGATAATCGCGACTGTCGAGGAGTTTTGCCGCGATCTCCGGCGCAAAGTTGCGCCGGAGACGGTGAAGATCGTGGTTGAAGTCGGCGAGGCGCTGTCTGAGAGCTTCCGCAAACAACTGAAGCCGGTCGCGGCTCGCGATGGACAGCGTTGCCCCCTCAGAAGGCGTGGCGATGACCACCCCGAGAGGCTCTTCCCCTGATGTGCCCGGCATTTTAAACGCCTCGAACCGGTTGCCCGGAAAGAGCGGGGCCAGCAGGTCGGGAACGGCATCGAAGGCGTTCTTCGGGGATTCCCGGATGATTCTGCTTATCCCCGGGTGCGGTGTCGTATCACTTTCGAAAAGCCGCTGTCCTTCGCGATAGAGCGTGTAGCGCACATCGTCGGGCGGCGTGCGGTCTTCTTCACGATGGATGATCAGAAGCTCCTGACAGGGAATGCCCCGCAGCAGAAGAGCGGCGGCCTTATGAACCGCAACAGACGGGACGCTGCAGGACAGGGCATGCTGGATATCGAGAATGAACCGGTGCTTGCGCCGGTTTTCCTGAATGCTGAAAAAGTAGCTGTCAAGCTCTTCCGCAACGGTATCGAGCAGGTCGAACAGCAGGTCTTTCGGCTCGAGCGGGGTTCCGTGTGGAAAGGCGATTCCAAGAATGCCCACCGTTTCACCCGACATGTCGAGGGGCATCGCAAACCAGGTGACGGCAGGAGTGCGGCGCACGGTCGGTTCCCCGATCTCGAACAGATCAGGCACGGTCTGTTCCAGGAGTTCACGCAGACAGCCGTAAGTGTAGGTCGTCATCTCGAGATCCTCGTTGAAACTGCGAAGGAACGCGAGAGTCGGCTGCAGATGGCGGTTAAGGCAGGTAAAAACGATCGCTGTGGCGGTCGCCAGGTCTTTCTGTTCGGCGACGCAGGTTTCCAGAACCGCGTCGATGTCGGCACCAAGCCTGAACTTCCGATCAAAATGGTGCAGCTGGGCGAGCGGCGTTGCGAACGACAGATGACGCCTGCGTTTCTCGCTGCCTGAGGGCTCTTTCATGACCCCCACTATACCAGAACTCTTCGCGGCATGTCACCGCCGATCATGTGGGGCTCTGTGCCCTTTCGACCTCTGCGATTCATAGGCGGGGGCTGATCTTCTCACGCGCGGAATGCACGCATGAGCTTCTCCGCCGGGATCTTGGGAGTGGCAGCGGAATTTTACAAACATTTACTTTCTTTCACGTCTCGGTTTCCCTGATAATTGAGCGGTAGTTGAAGACACTTTTTTTACACTGAAGCATGACGGGGCTCCGCATGAAACGAATACTTGCATTAGACGATGATCTGGAGCTGTGTGAGCTGCTGTCGGAGTTTCTGACCAACGAGGGATTCGCGGTCAAGACCTGCCGCGATCCGTCCACCTTTTTCGGGCTGCCTTTCGGGGACGCATTCGACCTTCTGATCATCGATGTCATGCTGCCGGGAATCGACGGTTTCGAGATTCTCCGGAGAGTTCGCGCGAAGTCGCGGATTCCGGTGATCATGCTGACGGCGCGTGGGGAAGAACGCGACAGAGTGCTCGGGCTCGAACTCGGTGCCGATGATTATCTGCCCAAACCGTTCAGTCCCCGTGAACTGGTTGCCCGCATCAGGGCGATATTCCGCCGGCTTGAACCGGTTGCCATGTCTGGTGCCGAAGAGGTTCTGCAGGTTGGCGATCTCCGTCTGCACATGAACAGCCGGAAAGTGTTTCACGGCAATGAGGAAATCAGCATCACCCAGATCGAGTTCCGGTTGCTTGAACTTCTGATGCGGGCGCCCGGCCAGGTTTTGAAACGGCAGGATCTCGCTCTCCAGGTTCTCGACCGCACGCTCACCTACGAAGACAGAAGCCTCGACGTTCACATCAGCAACCTGCGCCGGAAGATCGGCAGCAAAACCCTGCGCGGCGAACTCATTCAGACTGTCCGAAGCGTTGGCTACATGATCGTTCTCCTTCCGGGAGACGGCTCATGAAGCGGTTTCAAGGCATGGGCATCTTCGCGAGAATCGTCATCTGGTTTTTGATCACGATCTGCGCGATTCTTGCCGTTGTGAGCGGGCTTCTCATGCATCTGCATGCGAGGGCTGAAAACGAGCGCCTGACGATGTGGAGCGACTTTCTGGACGAACAGGGCAGACTGCTTGTCAGTCTCCACGACAGGCTTTCGGCACAGGCCATTCAGGATATCGAAAATCTCAAACTGTATCCCCTCTTCCTGTATGATCCCGCCGGCCAGCTGCTCTTTGCCCCGAAGCGGCTGGGCAGGTTCCGACCCAATGAACCGGACGCGGATGAGCGGACGGCCGTCATTCGCGAGCTTGGAATGCTTGTTCCACAGGTTCAGTCGGCTTCAGAGGGGCATCAGCTGTATACGGTCATGGACGACAGTTATCTCGGGAAAAAACTCGATGCGGGAGCCACCGATTCCAAGATCCTGTTTTTGCGGTTGAAAGGCCGATCACTCTTTGATTTGCATGGTCTGCTGCTGGATCAGACGGTCGGCTGGTGGATCGCCTTTATCGGACTGATTATCGGCTTTCTCTGTTTCTGGCTCACCCGCTCGCTTGTCAATCCGATCATGGAACTTCAGCAGGCAAGCCGGACGATTGCTGAAGGCCGCTTCCATGCAAGGCTTCCACAGGAGCTGACCAGCCGCTTCGATGAGCTGGGTGCGTTGGCCGCGGATTTCAACTCGATGGCCGATCGGATTGAGGCCACCGTCAAAGACCAGAAGCAACTCTTATGGGATGTCTCGCATGAGTTGAGAACTCCGCTGACCCGCATCGGCATCGCCCTCGAATTGATTCGCCAGGCAAAGCCCGAAAAGAGGGAACAGGTGATCGGGAAGATGGAGAAAAACGTCGGCAGGCTGAATCGCCTTCTGCAGCAGATTCTCGAGTTTTCGCGGCTTGGCGAACATGCCGATGTCATCGTGGAAAAGCAGCCTGTTGCGCTTGGCCAGCTGATTGGGACGCTCGTCGATGATGTCCGGTTTGAGGCCGACTCGTCCGGCAAAACAATCACGGCCGTGCTTGGGAGCAGGGATATCGTGGTGGAGGGCTCGGAAGAACTGCTTCGCAGAGCCATCGAAAATGTTCTCCTCAACGCCATCAGGCATACCCCCGCCGGAACCTGCATCAGCGCTGCATTGAACGTTGACGACGCGTCGGGAAATGCCGTTGTGAAAATCGCCGATTCCGGCGGGGGAGTGGCCGCTGAAGAGCTGCCCAGGCTTTTTACACCGTTTTATCGGGGAGCCGGCAAAGGGGAAGAGGTTCCCGAGGGCATCGGTCTCGGTCTCGCCATCGTCCAGCGCGCCGTCCAGGCGCACGGAGGAAAAGTCACCGCGAGAAATGCCGACGGTGGCGGTCTTGTGGTTGAAATGTATATTCCGTGCTATAGAA
>CAZQYQ010000019.1:0-30464 GCA_964597625.1 uncultured bacterium | reverse complement strand
CGCCAGGTTCATCTTGGCCAGGCGGATCGTGGTGGCGTTCTTTTCCAGGCCGTAGAAAGTGAGCTTCTCGGTGGGGTTCTCGTGTCGCCGCTCGACCACGCGGGCGCTCTGGACGAACATGCCGCCCGAGCCGCAGGCCGGATCGAGCACGGTGCCGCCGGTCGGTTCGATGACATTGGCGATCAGCGAAACCAGGGAGATCGGGGTGAAGAATTCACCACCGTCATGGGCTTTCTGGTCGGCAAACTGGGTCAGAAAATACTCGTAGATGCGGCCGAAAACGTCGCCGGAAACACGCTTGAGCTCTTCAGGATTGAGGGTGCGCAGGAGCTGGCCGAGCACGCCGTTGTCCAGTTCCTGATACTCGCTTTTGGGCAACACGCCGCGCAGATTTTCGTAGTCGGCTTCGATCGATTCCATGGCTTCGATGATGGCCTTGGCGCGATCCGCGCTGTCGGGCAGAGCCACGAGCGTGTCGAACTGGGCCGCGGGCCGCAGAAAAATGGCGCTTTTCTGCGAGAAGTCTTCTTTGGTCAGGGGGCGGGTCTTGCCTCCGCGCGTGGGAAGACTCGCCTCGATGCCGGCCTTGACGCCAAGATAACGGCTGTAGGCATGTCGCAGAAAAACAAGCCCCATCACGGGCAGGAAATACTCGTTGCTGGCGTAGTTCGAGTTTGCCCGCAGCGTGTCTGCCGCGCTCCAGAGGCGCTTTTCGATGGCTTCAATATGTTCGAGCTGGGCCATGTCCACCCTTCCCTTCAATGATGCACGATGTTTGGAATGTAATCTTTCATGGCATCGCTTGCCCAAGATTTCACATCTTTTGGGGTTTCCCGATATCTCTGTCTCCATTGATGTTTGCATTTCCACCCTGATATGTCACTCAAGGGGATGTGAAGTCAATGATAAGTCGCAAGAAATGAAGTATTGCCCGAAAAAGCAAAATCCCCGAACTCTGATATTCAGCGTTCGAGGATTCGTGCAGTGGAGGTGGCCCACATCGGGGTGATTCCTCGTGAGCCTCCACAGAGTATTCAGGGGCAAAAAACTACTTACATGTTGCTACCTGCTAGTCGAAAAATCCAGGGCTGATGGCCCCGAGGGGGTTGGTTTTTCGTGGCCCCAGGGGGTGAAAATCGGTGGCCCTGGGCACAGCCTATCCGGGCCACCTCTCAAGACCGCCGATCTGAAACCCTGGTTGAGGCAATCAAGGGATCAGACGGGGGCCGGGATGAGGACAAAGGAGACCCCGTCGAGGAAAAACCGGCGCTGGACGGACGAAGCCACGTAGTTGTGGAGCCAGCGACTGACGAAGGTGTCTTCGGGGAAGACCAGTTGCCCGCCGAAGAATGTCGCATTCGGGAAGCGGCTTTTCACCTGCTCTGACAGTTTCATGGTCTCCTCGACGACGTCGACGGCGATCGAGCAGGCGGCTTCAGCATGATAGCCTCGTGTTTTCATAAATCCGACATATTTTTGAACCGATTCCCGGACGTGCTTTTCGAGGGTTTCGACCTCGTGTACGCCTTTAAAATTTCCCGCATCGATCATCCCGACCTGGAGGAAGACAAAGTTCTTGAAGGCGTTGTCGAACATCTTCATCGCATGCAGCAACGTATGCATTCCTTGTCCATTGAAACCGTTGACCAGCAGGACAGCGGTTTTTCCCCTCAGATCGATGGAAAATTCGCCTTTTTCTGGACCTTTCCCCAGGGCTGGCCTGGGCTGGATCTGTTGCAGAATGGTAGCGTCAGCCAGGGACTGGAATTTCTGCAGCAGGTGGAAGGCGTGGTTGTAATGACTCTTGACCAGGAGGGCGAGGGTGATCAGGGTTCCGGTGATGATGATGGTGAGCCAGCCGCCTTCGAAGAATTTGATCACGGTGACCGAGACCAGGATGAACAGAGTCATCGCCAGCCCGATGCCGTTCACCAGGATCTTCTTTTTCCAGCCCTTGGTGGTATGGCGTTCGTTCCACCAATGCCGGACCATCCCGAGCTGGGAAAGGGAAAAGGTGATGAACACATTGATGCTGTAGAGGACGACCAGGAAGGAAACCGCCCCATGCGTGTAGATCATAAGTGACAGGGACATCAGGCCCATCAGCAGAATGCCGTTCTGTGTGACCAGGCGGTCGCTCAGCATCGCGAACTTGGTGGGGAACCAGCGGTCCTGAGCCATGTTGGCGAGGACCCGCGGACCGTCGAGAAATCCGGCCTGGGCGCCAACGAAGAGCAGCGCCGCCTCTGAGAAGAGGGTCAGGAAGATGAACAGCGAACCCATCTTTCCGAAGCCGCCCAAGGCTTTTTCGAACAGGACTGCGTTCAATGTTTTGTCGGGGGAAGGGTGGACGTCGTACAGCAGGTAGGCGATGAGCAGTCCGAAGACGATCGAGGCGAGGGAAACCGCCATATAGGTCATGGTCCGTTTGCCGGTTTCGACCTTGGGCTCGCGCAGGATCGGAAGGCCATTGCTGACCGCCTCGATGCCTGTATAGGTGCCCGCGCTCATGCTGTAGGCCTTCAACATCAGCCAGATCATGCCGAAGAAACCCAACTCGGAGTTGGTCGCCCGGATGTCACCGGCAATGCGGGTGGTCACCGCCGAAATATCCAGCAGATGGGTGCCGATGGCAAAGAGGATGATGGCGGCATGGCTGACGATGAACAGCAGGAAGATCGGCACCAGCGGCATGACTGCTTCCTTCACGCCGCGCAGGTTCATCAGGGTTAGCGCCAGGACGCCGGCGAGGGCGAACCAGAATTTCGCGGGTTGCAATTCCGGACCGAAAAAACTGAACAGGGCATCGGCACCGCTGGCGATCGACAGGGTGATGGTCAGGACGTAATCGACCAGCAAGGCGCACCCTGAAATCATGCCCATCGACGGGGAAAGCAGCTTGCTGGCGACCAGATAGCCACCGCCTCCGGAAGGAAACAACTCGATGATCTGGGAATAACTGGTCGCAATGACGAAAACGGTGACGGCGCATCCCAGGCCGACCAGGAAGCTCAGCGAGGCGTGTCCGCCCAAGGCCCGGAAAGCCTCTTCGGGGCCGTAGCAGGAGGAGGTGATCCCGTCGGCTCCGAGCCCGACCCAGGCCAGGAACGCGATGAGCGAGATCTGGTGAAACACATCCTTGTCATGCGGGTTGCGGGCGTCACCGATCAGGAGGCGGCGGAAACGGGAAAGGGCCGATTCTTTCTGACTGTTCATTTTCACTGGTTAGCAAGGGAAATGCCAATTTGGAATGATGGACTGGGGGAACCGGGAAGATGGCTGCGGGTTCCTTGACGGAGAGGGGGCAAAACCGTCATTCCGAGCGAAGCAAAGCAGGCGATCGGTTCATAATGGGACGATCTCTGGTCGGCCGGGCACCTCGCTTTCGCTCCAATCGGGGCGTCATTTTTTCCTCGCACATGTTTTGCAAAATGCAATGCTTTTCGCTGCGGACATTGCATATTGCAAGCCTGGCCCCATGTTCGTGGAAGCCGTCTCGCCCCAGGTGTTTGTTGATGACGTAAAAGACCACTTCCTGCTTCAGTTCGTTCATGGTCATTTCACGCGCTTTCGACGCGCCACCTGGGAAAGCCCCTCAAAGACGGTGGCTCGGTCATCCTGGGTGGCTTATCTCAAATGAAGAACGAAAACTCCGAAACAGGATTCCCGTCATATCGCTGAAGCGGAAGTCACCATCCCATACGATGCAGCCCCAATCGATCTCCAGACCCTGAACCTGAAATTCTGTTGCCACATCTTCGAGATAGAAAGAGGACCGCGTATCTTCTTTTCCACAGAGGAACCATTGCACAGGTTCCGTGGGCGTCCTGATGTCGACAGCCAGAAGACGAAGCCGTTGTGCTCGGGAAGAAAGCTGGGATAACACTTCTGTCGCCGAAAATTACACATCCCATTTCGGAAACGATCGTTCGACTGAATCCAGCCATTCCTGAATCCCGGCCTCACGGTGATGATCTCCTGTCCACCGCCAACGAGACAGACGACGGTAGCCCATGTTCCATGTCGATCAAGACAGGAAACAAGACAGGAAAGAAGGAACTCCGGCTCACAAATTGTAAAATCCGGACGTTTCTTTTTCTGCCGCATGAACGCGGCAGTCTGTTCCAGATTCCACGCCCGCGGGGCCGCGTCGAAGATAGCAACATGTTCGATCGGGGGCTGATCATCTCGAAGACATTCATCACGGAAGTGGTGGACGTTTTGAACGAACATCCTAGCCTGACTCTTGGCCTCGGTCTTTGAGAGCTTCTGCTTCTTCAGTTTTGCATGCGCCACCTTGTCACGCGCCAACGCTTCCCGCAACACGGCAACAAGGGACCATTCCCTGGCTGTAACAGAAAAATCCTCGAACGTCGGCGAAAGACATTCGAGGGTTCGTGCAGTGGAGGTGGACCGCATCTGGATGAATTCTCGGTATAGAAATTCGGGCCAAGAATCGCTTGAGATAAGTCAGGTGGTGCCAAAGTCCTTGTGAATCAGAAGGTTTCCAGGCCGAGGTCGCGCAGGTATTCATATGTATCATTGTAAAAATTGGGACTTCTTGTCGGATCTGAGGGGTCACCTGTGGGAACAACAATCACCATGCCCTGCCTGGCGCGTGTGAGTAATACACGATAGGCATTCTTCTGATAAATCTTGCGATATTCTTTCTTGATATGGTTCCATTTGTCTCCGCAGAATGACCAGTGTTCCCATCCGGTTGGGGAGTAGCGAAAGTCTCCATCCCAAGTTACGCATGCCCAGTCGAGTTCCAACCCCTGGACCTGGAACTCGGTTCCGACGTCTTCGAGATAATAGGAGGACCGCACATCCTCTTTTCCGTCAAGGAACCAATGGATCGGGTCGATCTTGCTTCTGACGTCGATCGCATAAGGCTTGAGCCTCTGCGCTTCTGAGGAGACCATGATTCCATACCGTTCCGATCCTCGCGCTTGGGACCTGAGCCAATTTTTTGCTTTTGCCATGTCCCGTGTAAGCATGATGGGATATCGGTTTTGTATCTGTTTGGCGGTTTCACGGGCTGCGTCTTTCTCCAGGTCGAGAAGTTCGCCAACAAATTTCGAAACATGTTCCGAACGGAAAGAGCGCATGGATACAGAAAGATGAAGTTCATCGCGGAAGTGTAACCGTTCCGATGTCGAGCCCGGGTTCAGGAGGTCCTGAACAGCAAACTCGGAACTGCTGAGGTGCGGGGAGACATAAATATCCCACGTCGGAAACGAGCGATCCAGCGATTCGAACCATTCCCGAATTCCTGCCTCGCCTGTATTGATCTCCTGACCACCGCCAACCAGGCAGATAATCGTTGCCCAGGAATCGTGTCGATCAAGACAGGAAATGAGATATTCCGGCTCAGATTGTGTGAACCCGGAATGCTTCTTTTTTTGACGCATGAAATTCGACGTCTGTTCGAGATTCCATGCACGTTGTGCCTCGTCGAAAATCGCCACGTGTTCGATGGGTGGAGAATTCGAGTCGATCAGACACTCGTCCCGGAAATGGTGGACGTTCTGAATGAACATCTGGACTTCGCTCGATGCTTCTTTTTTCGATAGTCGCTTTCCACAAGCTTTATTCTTCGCAACTTTGTCACGTGTCAGGGCCTCACGCAGGACCGACACGAGCGGACCATTGCCGGAAAGGAATACGCTATAGAGGTCCCTATTTCTGTCCTGGTGCTGTGTTGCCATATTCAGCCCGACGAGGGTCTTTCCCGCCCCCGGAACACCGGTTACAAAGCAGATAGATTTGCGGGAGTGCTCTCGCGAATAGTGTATAACGTCAGATATTGATTGGGAGGTCCTGCTCAAATTGATGGCGCATGCGTCACTCCGAGATATTTCGTGTACGGAATGCCCGCGATATAACGCCATTGCGGCTTCAATGATCGTCGGCGTCGGCGCGTATCGCCCATGTTCCCAGGCATGAGTATCGATCGTTCGATGATTGAGGGAGTTAAGAATCCTGTCTATGGTCTCGGGAAGAGAGCTGGGGTTTGCCTTCAAGGGGGGAAGGAGGCGGTCATTTTCAGGCCAGTTCAACTCGTGAAGAGAGCATCCTTTGGCTTCGGTGGCAATGAGGATTGGTGCAATTGAAACGTTGTGACTCGTTTCATGAAAATTCTTCAGATCCAAGGCGTAGTCCCAGACCTGGTCGATGGCGAGTGAGGGAAAATGCTTTTCACCGATTTTAAATTCGAGCACGAAGAGAACCGAGGTCGTGACAAGCACAACATCGATGTATTTTCCCAGGCGTGGGATGGAAAATTCGAAATGAATGGTGCCTGGAATATGTTGCAGGATTGGTTGAAGAATGTCGATTTCTTGCAACCAGGCATTCCTCTGCGTTTGTTCAAGAGAAAAGGTATATCGTGCAGCTATTTTCCCGAGAATTTCTTCGGGAGATGTTCTGCAAAATCCCTCTACGGAATCTGAATAGAGCGCACGGTTCAACGTCTGACGACCTGTTACTTCAAAATGCGGCCGGATTACACGCCAAATCTCTCTTCAACTGATTCAACAAGCCTTTTGCCGTGAAGAATGGCGATAATGCATATGTTTTCGGTGTTGATCTTGTAGATAACCCTGTAACTGTAGACAAATCGTTCTCGAATGCCTGGATCGGACAGCTCAGGAACAATGCGACCTGCTTCCGGAAAATGAATGATCTCTGTTGCGATATCAAATACTTTTCCGACAACATTGCCGGCGTAACCAGGAGAGTCTTTTCCTATATACTCCGCGATCGAATCAAGATCTTCGACGGCTTCGGGAGACCAGATTATTTTGTGAGCCATTTTGCGAATTTCTTTTCAACCTGTTCCTGGTTGAGAACGGGCTCGGACTCAGCTCTCTTGATGCCTCGCTTTACCTTTTCGGCGACGTAAAGGTGATACTGAATATCATCGAATGTACAATCGTCGGGAAGACTGTCGAGAAGCGCGCGGGCTTGATCCTTCACCGAATTTGGCATTTTCCACCTCGAAAGATGTATGAAAAACAAATCCTCGTCCCTCGAAAAGCGGACGAGGATTCGTACAGTGGAGGTGGCGGGAATCGAACCCGCGTCCGAAGAGGGTCACGAGCACCATGCTACCATCATTCCCTGCGTTTAAATGTTTAAGGTTTTCGTAACCCACAGGGGGGTCTCTACTCACCCGATCCGTCTGGAAAGTCTCGAAGCGGCACGCCAGGGGCCCCGTGCAACTTCCAGCCAGTTTATTCGACGGTTCTGCGGTATCTTACCGGCGGAATCTACCGAGAACCGCACAGCCTAATTAGGCTGCGAGCGCAACAGATTCGTTGGCTTTTGTTTTTGTGGTCGAATTTTAACGAGGCCTTTCGACCAACCTCGGATGGCAAGCGATCGATCACGCTCCCCGTCGAAACCAGATCACCCCCGGGAAGGGATCTCCAAAGATCATCGGGCGGCTCGATTCAACGAACCCGGCTGCGGGTCAGCAGCCGCCCCTATCTATAAATGTAACACAAACACACCGGTTCAGAAAGAAATCATTCATCCCTGTGTTTCTTCAGATGCAGCGGATACTGGTTGCGGGTTTCTGGTGGCGATGATGCCGGCGATCTTCATCACGAGACTCTGAATCATGTACGGCTTCATCAGAAAGTGAATGTCGGAATCGACCACGCCGTGGTGGGCGATGACATTCTCGGCATACCCCGACGTGAACAGGGTCGGCAGGCCGGGGTGATTCCTCTGGATCTGACTGGCGAGTTCGCCACCGCTCATCTCCGGCATCACAACATCGGTCACGAGAATGGCCGGCAGTTCCTTTGTGGTTTCAAGCCAGCTGAGTGCCTCCCGGCCGTTTTCGAACGCCCGCACCCTGAACCCGAAGACCGGAAGTCCCTGCATGATCAGATCGCGGATCGTGGGTTCGTCTTCCACCACCAGCACCAGTTCCCCGTTTCCGGAAACGATCGCGGCTTTTCTCTCTTCCTTTTCGGTTGTGACGGCGCCTATCACTTCTGGAAGCTGTATCCGGAACCGCGCGCCCTTGCCCGGGCTCGACTCGACTTCGATTCTGCCGCCATTCTGCCGGATAATCCCATACACGGTCGCAAGACCGAGGCCGGTGCCCTCGTGCTTGGGTTTCGTCGTGAAGAACGGTTCGAAAATCTTTTCCCGGACTTCTTCCGGCATGCCCGTCCCCGTGTCGATGACTTCGAGTTGAATATATCTGCCAATATCTTTCAGCTCGACGTTCGCCGTTCTCACGAGCAGCGTCCCGCCGTGCGGCATCGCATCCTTCGCGTTCACGACGAGATTCACGAGAATCTGCTCGATCTGGCTCGGGTCGACTCTGATCCGTCCGAGATCCCGGGCCAGGTCCATCTCGAGCGAGATGTCCTCGCCGATGATTCTCCCCAGCATCTGCCTGAGGGTTTCCAGATTTTTGTTCAGGTCGATGATGCGTGGTTCTATGACCTGCCTGCGCGAAAAGGCGAGCAGCTGGTGCGTCAGCGTCGCGGCTGATTTTCCGGCTTTTGCGATCTCCTGGATCGTCGCGCGCAGATTCGCCGGCAGCTCAGGATCATATAACGCGAGCTCGGCAAACCCATTAATAGCTGTTAAAATATTATTGAAGTCGTGCGCGATTCCCCCGGCCAGCCGGCCGATGGATTCCATCTTCTGCGACTGAAGAAACTGCTCCTCCATCTTGTCGCGGGCTTCGCGCGCCTGGTGCTGCTCGGTCACATCGCGGCCCTCGGCAATCAGGTAGACCACGCTTCCGGTCTCGTCGGTGATCGGCTTGATCGAGAAATCGATATGATGCGTTAATCCATCGACCAGCGAGACGTGGGTGGTCTCGAACCTGTCGAACCCGCCTGCGGCGACCCGGGCGATCGCCTGTTTCAGCCGTTCCTGCATTGCAGGATCATGGCTCCACCACGGTGTTTCCCAGAACAGACGGCCGACCTGGCTCTCTTCGTCCATTCCATAAAATTTGATGGAGGTGCGATTCGCCTGGAGCAGTCTGCCATCCTTCGAAAGCAGACCGGTGTATTGGAACGTCTGATTGAAGATCGCGCGCAGCTTTCGCTCGCTTTCGGCAAGCGCGGCGGACTGACGGCGATTCTGCTCGACTTCCTTTTCAAGCTCGCCTGTCCGCGCCCGCACGAGCTTTCGAAGCTGGATATTCCAGATGAATCCGCCAATGACCAGAAGAACGAGGATAACCATCCAGCGTATGACCGTGCGAAGCGTTTCATCGCTGCCGATCGGTTCCGAAACCCATTTATCGCGCAGGAGGGCTGTCTGCTCCTTCGACATGCCATCGAAAACCTTCTGGAACAGGCCGGCCATGATCGGCCAGTCCTGCCTGAATCCCATGCCGAGATTCATCGAGTAGGGCGACCTGAACGCGATCGTGATATCCGGCAGGTGATGACGCTTCGAATAATGGCTTAATGTCGCAAGATCTATGATGCCGGCGTCGGCCGTTCCCATGAGGACCTGGCCAAGCAGACCCTCGATGTGTTCATTCAGGGACAGCCGGATTTCGGGATGCTCGCGCGTCAGAAGTTCCTGGACGATCCAGCCCTGCATGCAGGCCAGCTTTTTTCCGCGGAGATCGTCAAGAGAACTCATCTGTGGGGAGCCTTTGCGGATGAAAACGACATTCGGAATCACGATATACGGCTTCGTGAAGTTCATGAACGAGCGGCGTCTGTCCGATACCGAAACCGCGGGAACCGCGTCCAGTTCCTTGCTGCTGATCCGCTGGAGGACTTTATCCCAGGGAAGAGCCGTGCTGTCGAACGTGATCTGAAGCCCCAGTTCGTCAGCCGCGACCTTCAGATAATCGGCGGCCAGGCCGGCATACGTGCCGTTGTCATCAAGATACTCGAACGGTGGCCAGTCGGTCGTGATGCCGATTTTCATCGAACGATGCGTCTCGAGCCACGCTTGTTCCTCGGAGGTCATCTCCAGGTGCGGCTTTGCAAGTATGGAGACCGTGCCGTCAGCGTACAGAACGGAGCCGGCGAAGAGCAGGAAGAGAACGCTCATCACGAAGATGAACCGGACAGGCGGAAGATCAAAGCCCTTCTCTTCGCGATTCATCCGGGCCAGCATCTTTGACTGTGCCATGAATCACCTCTCAATACCCATTATACCACCGATGCTGTAACATACGCAGGTATGACCGAACCGCTCTGTACCCTTCCATCCATGCCGACAGGCTATGTCGGTGATCCGATCAGACCCCCTGCCGAGGCCGGAAGCATCATTCTCCAGGCCACGACCGGCTGTCCGCACGGCCGATGCGCATTTTGTGCCGCCTACCGGGGCGTTGGGTTCCGGGTGCGCAGCGCGGCCGAGTTTTCAGCGCATGCCGAACGGGTCGCTTCGGTGGAGGGAAGAAGCGGCTCGCGCGTGTTCCTGGCCGACGGAGACACCATGAGACTGCCGGCCGATCGGCTTTTTGAGGTTATCGCCTGTGCGAAACGCGTGTTTCCGGCGGCGCATCGCTTTGGCATATATGCGGGCGCCCGCGGCATTCTGGCGAAGAGCGGCGATGAACTGGCCCGGCTCAAGGCGGCCGGCCTGAATACGCTGTATCTTGGCCTTGAAAGCGGCTCGGATGACGTTCTCCGCGACATGAACAAGGATGCAACCGCGGACGACATGTGCGAAGCCGTCATCACGGCTCAGAATGCCGGTCTTCGGGTATCCGTGATGGTTCTGCTCGGGCTGGGCGGCACCGCGTGCTCGTCCGGGCATGCAAAAGCGACGGCGGCCGCTTTGAACCGGATGCAGCCGCGGCTTCTGAGCGTCCTGACCCTGATGCCGGTTCCCGGAACGCCGCTCTGGAAACGCGTTTCGGAAGGTTCCTTCACGCTGCCCGATGCCTTCGGAATGCTGCGCGAGCTGCGGGAGCTGGTCGCCGACCTCGAGCTGAAACGCACGGTTTTCACGGCGAATCACGCATCGTCCTATCTTCCGCTCGAGGGAGCGCTTCCGCGCGACAGAGATCGGCTGCTCGCCCAGCTCGACGCCGGTCTGGCCGGTTCCCGGGCGCTGGTCGCGGAAGCCTGGCGCGGGCTTTGACGACTACTTTCTCAGCCTGGACAGCCCGTTTTCGGTGGAGACCCAGAGGTTCAGATCATCGATGACGAGAGCGTTCACGGAGTTGCCGGGCAGGCCGTCGAACGGGCAGACGTCGAGCATGCCTTCATTCGGGTTGCCGGGCCAGGACCACGCGGCGACCGGCACGGCCTGGGGCGGGTTCGACGGCCAGATCATCGGTTTCATGACGCTGTCCACGATGACGGGCGAACAGCCGCCATGCTGCATGACGGCCTGAAACAGGCTCAGCCGCGTGATTCCGTTGCGTGTGCCGATCCAGAGAACCAGTTTGTCGGTGTCGTTTTCGGTTTCATCCCACAGGAGCGCCTGCACGTCGTTGCTGTAGCAGCCGTAGTAGGTGACGTCGATGTGCTGCACCAGGTCGCCCGCGAGCACGTCGAGGCCTTTCCTCGTGCCGACATACAGGACGCCGCGCTTGATCGCGAGAGCGTTGATCGCATTGTCGGAAAGAATCTTCGTGTTGAAGGAGTCGATCCGGGTCCAGGTGCTGCCGTTCCAGACGTAGATGCCGCTTGCTTTCGTTCCGATATACACGTTTTCGCCTTCGGCACAGATCGCCGTGACGGGCGAGGGGAACATTGAGCCGCCCGCCGTTCCGGTGTTTCCAGGGATGCCGTCGACCGGAAGCTTCTCGAGCCTGTCATCCTGCATGCGGTAGACCGCGCCGCTCATGCCGCCCGCGCCGCCCGTTCCGATCAGCAGAGACGTGCCGTCGCGGGAGATCGCCGTGACGTTCGTGTCCGTCAGGCCGTCTTTTTCACGGAAATACCGCCACGCGTCGGTGCGGGAGTCGAGCCGCGCAAGACCGCCCGATGTGCCGGGCTTCTGACCGCCCGCCAGCGGCCAGCCTTCCGCGGAAAGGCCGAGCGTCGTGATCTCATGGGTGAAATCGGCATCTCCGGGAATGTTGGGCCATGGATCAAAGCGTGCTTGCGTGCGGGCGAAGGCGTAGAGGAAACACCCGCCGACCGAAGGCGGGCTGATGCCCGCCCAGACCGTGTCGCCGACCGCCATTCCCCGGACGGCATGGCTCTGGTTGACGATATAGGCATAGAAGTTGCCTTGGCCGATGTGCGGAATCTCCTTGTGCGTGTACCGCGTCGCGCCTTCGGGGGTGCAGAAGACAGCCCAGGTGAGTTCCTGCTGGATCGTTCGCGGTTTCAGAACCGATGGGATGGCATGGCAGGAGGGGCAGGCTTTCT
This sequence comes from uncultured bacterium, assembly GCA_964597625.1. Lineage (GTDB taxonomy): Bacteria > Muiribacteriota > Ozemobacteria > Ozemobacterales > Ozemobacteraceae > MWAR01. Next base: position 18,129 of record CAZQYQ010000019.1, on the reverse strand, counting down.
TTCCCCCCTCGGCAATGAGCTGGGTGCAGGTCGCGCACGGGCAGTGGCCGCTTCCGCGCAACTGCGGCAGGCCCGAGGCATTCATCAGTTCGTAATCGTGGAGAGCCTCGTCGCGGCCTTCCACCGTCAGAGCCGTAATTTCATCCGACGGAAGTCCGGAGTTGCCGGTCGTGATGCTCTGCCAGCCGTTTCCACCGACATCCGCGATCAGGTTCTGGATCGCGATGCCCTGTTTCGTGCCGACCCAGAGCTGAGAGGTGTTCTGCTGCCAGGCGAGCGAGGTGATCCAGGTCGAGCCGGGGCCGCCTTCTTCGGGCGAGTAGGGGTAATAGGTTCCGCCGCCCCAGCGCAGAAGGCCGCCGCCGGCCGTTCCCAGCACGACCCAATCTTCCATGGTCGTGCTCATCCCTGCTTTCAGCGGCCGGTATTTGTAGTATGCGATCGCCGAAATCCACTCGAATGCAAGCCCGTCGCGATCCGGCGTATGCGCTTCGACGGCATCGCCGCGAACGATGGCCCAGCCTTTTGTCGTGCCGACCAGGAGCCCGAGCGGGGAACTGCACAGCGTGGTGATGTGCGCCGCCGGCAGCCCCCGTTCTTCGGCCATGACGTCGATCGCGTCGCCGCGCAGCCGGGCGAGCCCTTTCATCGTGCCGGCGAAAACGACGCCGTCATGAACCGCGAGGCAGGTGATGCCGTTGTCGGGCAGCCCGTTGTCGGCGTTGAGCACCTTCAGGCCGCCGCCCTCGTCACGTTTCACTAGCCCGTCGGACGTGCCGATCAGAAGCTCGGTGTCGCGCCGGGCCAGCGCCGTGACCGACATGCCGGGGAGGCCCTCGGCGGTCGAAAGGCGCAGCTTGATCTGACCCCACTCGTCATATCTGATCAGCCCGCCGCTTTCGTAGCCCACCCAGACGTCGTCGCCTTCGATGAGGGCGCATAATGCCTGCGTTGTCGCCGGAGCCGGCGCATCCAGAGGCATCCATGACGGGCCGGCAGATGCAGCCGTATTGAATAATACATAGTATAAGAGAATGACAGACAGGAAATGCCGGTTCATTGGGCCGGCTGCCCGATTCTTTTCCCGAACCCGTCGAGGCGGCGAAGAACCGCGTCCCTGTCTGCATGCGTCACCGCCGCTACGGTCGAACGCAGAGCCGCCAGTGCCTCGCGGGCGTCTTTCCGGCTGACTTCCGGAAGCCGCTGCTGCAGGTCCTCATCGGGAATATCCGCCGGATCGAGCGGCTGTTCGTCGTCAGCCGATGTGAAGAGATAGCGATCAATGCTTTTCAGCGCTTCGCCGGCGTGGCTGCCATCCGGATAGGCCCGCAGATATCTGCCGACGGTTTCATTGAGCTGTGCCAGCATGAGGTCGTAAAACCCTTCCGTTTCGCCCGGAATCGGCTGGCGCGAAGCCTTCCAGGCCAGTTCCTCCGCGCCCGGCCGGCCTTTCAGTCTGCCGTGCAGTTCCCAGAAACGGTTATATTGGCACATATACATTCCGGCCGGTTCGGAATAGACGAGTTCCGCGGCATGCGATGCGATGGCCGACGGAAGCTTTCCGGGAGTTCCACCGGTTCCCGGCATGCTGAGATACCGGTTCAGGGCCAGAAGAGCATGAAACTCGAGTTCCGCTTTCGAGGCGTCGGTCATTCCGGTCGGAATCGAGTTCTGCAGAAACTGATACAGTTCGAGCAGGTCGTTCGCGCTCTGCTTTTCCAGCGCAAGCCGCTCCTGCGCAAGTTTTACGAAGGCCTTGTCCCGATCATCCGCTGGCAGGGGGACGGTGAAGGCGCCGAAAAGCCAGCCTTCACGGCCATCCGGAAGCGAGACTCTGTACCATTTGGCCGAGCGGGAACCGATCTTTTCCTCTGTTGTCCCGGCGGCCAGTTCCGTCACGAGAGTGCCGAGGGACAGTTTCGCCAGTTCGGCGGCAGTCGTCGATGGCGATGCGCGCAGGCGGACCGCGGCGGCAGTGACGATACGCTGCGGCTTCCCGGGAATGATCGGCTGCGCGGGCGGGGAAGCCGTGGCTGTGGCCGGCGAAGCGATCACAGCCTCAGAGGCGATGGCCGGGGCGACAGACGCTGCGGCATCAGCCGGGGAAGCAGCGGATGCCGCATCCGGCGGCTTCGCGAAGATCTGCGTGGCCGTTGCCTGAACGGACTGCGTTGCCTGAACGGGCTGCGTGGTCTGAAGCGGCAGATCCTCTTTCAGGATGCCGTTGATCATGACCTGGACATGGTCGCCCGGCCACCCGGAAAGTTCGAGCTTGATGACTTCGCCGCCTTTGTGAAGCCCCATGTGCGCCAGTCGTGGAGTGCCGCTGGCGATATGCATGATTCGAACCGTGCGGGACATGCCGCCGGTCGGAACGGTGTAGGCGAAGGGAGTCAGCTTCGAACCGCCTGCCGCGGAGCAGGTTGATCCTGCCGGCAGCAGGGACAGAATCAGACCGGAAATTATAAAAAATCTTTTCATATATATCCTCGCTTCAGCGCTTCCCGTATTTCATGATGCAATTCTGCAGGATCTCAATGTTGACCGGCTTTGACAAATAATCATTCATGCCGGCCCTGTCGCCCTTCGCCCGGTCCTCTTTCATGACGGATGCCGATAGCGCGATGATTGGGATATCCCGGGAGATCTCTTTCCGGGCAATCTCCGTTGCCGTCAGGCCATCCATGATCGGCATGTGAATATCCATGAAGCACATCTCATACGTATGTTCCTTCAGCTTATCGATTGCCTCTTTCCCGTTGCTCACGAAATCGCATTCACAACCGAGCAGTCGCATGCACTCTTCCATCAGCTTTTGGCTGCCCATATCATCCTCAGCGACCAGGATTCTGATCCCGGTGCAGGGGCCCCCCTCCATTTCCATCGTCTGGCGCGTGCCTTTGTGCGCTTCCTTGGGCTGATCTTCCAGGACGGTTGCCAATACGTTGTAAAACTGTTCACGGGCAAACGGCTTTGCGATATATCCCTGAAATCCCAGGCGATGCGCATCCTGGACGGTTCCGATCCGCGCATCAGAGGTGATGATCACCATTTTTGGATGGCGCATTTCCCCGATGTTCTGCGTCAGCTGGCTCACGTTCATTCCGGGTATCAGTATACAGAAAAGAATAATATCGGGAACATTGTTTTCGCGACACATCTGCCGAACCGTCTCAACGGTGAACTGTGATGGATCGTAAGCGCCGCCAGCAATCATGCCGACGCCTTCACAATAATACTGCAGAATCTCCCGGTTGATCACCTTGTCATCGACGATCACGACTCGTTTGCCTTTTAATCCATGGAATGGCCATGAGTGAATTCCATCGGTATGGCTTTGCCCGGCAGTCCTGAGCTTCAGGGTGAAAATGAAATCGCTTCCTTTGCCCTCTTCGGATTCCACCCAGATCCTTCCGCCATAGGCCTTCACAATCGCATTGCAAATCGACAGGCCAAGCCCGGTTCCCCCGAATTTTCTGATGGTCGATTCGTCGACCTGGGTAAATGGCTGAAAGATGATCTGCCTTTTGTCCCGGGGAATACCGATCCCTGTGTCGACAACATGGATGATCAAGGCGACAGTACCGTCAGTCTGGTCGTTCTTGTCTGTGAGAACCTCGATTCCGATCGAACCGCTTCTGGTGAATTTGGTTGCGTTGCTCAACAGATTGACAAGCACCTGCTGCAACCGGGTGGGATCGCCCTTCAGATTCGCCGGAACATCGTGGCCGATTTTGACATAGACCTCAATGGGCCTGCCTTCAATTTTGGGAAGGCATATTTCCAAAACCTCTTTGCAGAGGAAGTCCAGGTTGAAATCGATCGACTCCAGGGCAAAGTGCCCTGATTCAAACTTGGAAACATCCAGGATATTATTGATGACTTCAAGCAGCAGTTTGCCGCTGGCCTGGACAATATTCAAATAATCTGCCTGCTTCGGGCTCAATTCCGTCCTTTGCATAAGGGACGCGAACCCCAGAATCGCGTTCATGGGCGTACGAATCTCATGGGACATATTTGCCAGAAAATGGCTTTTGGCGAGGGTCGCGGCTTCCGCGGCCTCCTTGGCCTTGAGGAGCATCGCTTCCGCCTGCTTGCGAACGGTGATATCGATGAAACTTGCAAGAGAGGCCAGAATTTGTCCCTGGTCATCCGTCACGGGTGAGCCGAATACTTCCAGGAGTCTTTGGGTGCCGTCGGGACGCTCAACCACCATATCGTCTACAGATGATCTCTCGCCGCGCATTCCCAGCCGTATGGGCATCTCTTCCGGGGGATAAGGGGTGAGGGTGTCCTGTTTGTATACGTTGTTGACTTCCGCCCCCGCGTTTCCTGGGGGAGTGGAGAGAATTCCCCGCCCGAGAAGATGAAAAGCCTTTTCGTTTGCCACCAGCGGCCTGCCGGAGGGGACTTCCACCAGTAAAACACCGACGGGAATATTATTGAGAAGCGCGGTGAAAAGAGCATTCTGGCGCTTGATAGCCTCCCGGTTGCGATGTAACTCCTCTTCCGCCTGCTTGCGCTGGGAGATATCAAAATCACTGCCGCGATACCCCATCAGCTCTCCATTCTCGTCAAGAACCGGCAATGCGTTGGTGATCAGCCAGATGGTCCTGCCATCCTTGGAAACGACGGGATTCTCGAAGTTCCGGATGTTCTGTTTTCCCGACGTCATCTCGAGCACATGCTCTTTGAACGCTTCACGCCCCTCTTCGGGATGCAAGTCGTAAAAATGCTTTTTCCCAACGATCTCCGCGGGTTCATACCCGAGTCTGTCCTTCACCGACTGGCTGATGTACGTATACATCCCGGTCGTATCCACTTCCCAGATCATCTCATTTGCGCAGTCCGCGACCTGCTCGAACCGGTTTTTGAGCTCCAACAGCTTTTTCTCTGCCTGATACCTCCTGAAAATCTCTCCTTTCAGCGGGAGATATACGGAGATTCCGAAAACAAAGCCAACAAATATAAGTGCCACTATAAAATACATCAGCACCTGATGACCAAACTGCGTGATCTCGCGTGATACCATCACTTTCAGGATCAAATCATGTTTTCCGGAAAACTCTTTCAGAAGGCTGTATCCGGCAATCCTCTGATCGTCAAGAGCCTCGATAAACGTTTCACGTCCCTTCAGAAACTCCGCTTGAGCGGCGCTGAAACCTGCCGGCAGAGAGGATGTATCGATTCTCTGGAGTTCTAAATCCACTTTTACAATACCGCCCAGGTATTTCAGTTCGGCAGCGTCGAGAAACTTCCCAAAGAGAATTGTTCCGCGGATCGGCCCGGTTCCATCGCTTTTTATGATTGGTTTTGAAGCCAACAGCATAGGGCCTGCCGGGAGCACGACGATTCCTGCGGGAGAACTCTTTGTATCCGCATGTGACAAAAAATAACTTCCCGGGGACAGATACTGTCCCAAGCCTTTCGGAAGAAGCATTCCCGCTTTTGCGTCAGGAGCGGAGCATTTACAATTGGAATAAACAGGTTCGCCTCGCACATTGATAAAAATCATTGCGTCGAGGCGTAACGTCTCAAGCGAAATGCTGTTCAAATTGGCCTTGATGAATGTTTCACTTCTATTTTCAATGAAGGCATACGAATCATCCCAGACCGACCAGTCAGCGAGCACGGTGAGAAGTTGCTTGAGCCTGTTTGCGACAACTTCCTGGGAACTCGAGATGTTTTTCTGAACAAATGTATGCTCGAGTTCAGTAAACCCGGACATTACCGTGATCCAGGAGATCAGGCATAACGCCGCGACAAGGATGGAAACACTGCTGACGATCCAGAAAATTGTCGTTTTGGTGATGCGTGATCGCATATCCGCCATCGAACGAACCTTCCTCAAAATAAAATGCTCAGTCCTTGAGAGTGTGTGGCGGCTGGTGATTCCATCCCTGCTCTATACTGCCTGAAATGAGCGTCACCACTGTTTTCGGCAGATGGTTCCATGCTCACATGGTCTGACAAACTCTTCTGAAACGTTGTGGAACAGACGAGGGCCAGGCGACCTGAGCGAGGTGCATTCCTTCTCTTTCGTATTCGGCCTCGCCCATCGATCGTTTCCCCATCGATCGGCTCATTGTATCAAAGTCTTCTTTCCCCCTTCAACTTCAGCAGTGCCTTCAGACAATAGCAGAGTCGCAACCGCCTGTCTCGAGGCCGGGGCTGGAATTCTTGTGTTCGTTATGTGTTCGCTTGACATTCGCTGTTTGTTCGCCTATATTTCTTTCATCGAACAGTTTCCGGAGGTGCAGGTATGTCACCAGACCCCTTGACGCCGAAGCAGCAGGTGGTTTTGAAGTTCGTTCGCTCTTTTTTCGCCGACAACGGGTATGCCCCGACCATCGCCGAGATATGCACGGGGCTTCATCTTTCCTCTCCTGCGACGGTTCACAAGCATCTCCACATTCTTGTCGAAAAGGGGCATATCGATGCATTGCCGCGTCGCTCACGGGGTCTGCAGGTGAAAGCCCCGCCCGCGAGCACGGGGGGCGGGGTCGATGTTCCTCTGCTGGGCACGGTTACCGCCGGCCGGCCCATTGAAATGTCCGACTGGAATGAAACGATCACGCTTCCCGAATGCATGATCGGCCGTGGTGAGACATTCGTTTTAAGGGTCCGGGGCGAGTCGATGATCGATGAGGCAATCCGTGACGGTGACCTTGTCGTTGTAGAGAAGCGTGATTCGGCTCCGAACGGTGAAATGGTGATCGCCTGTCTCGATCACGAGCAGGTTACGCTGAAACGGCTGTATCACGAAGGCCGCCGGGTGCGGCTTCAGCCGTCGAATCCGGCGATGCCGCCGATCATCGTCGAGGGACGTGAAGTGACGATAAAAGGTGTTGTCATCGGTGTTCTGCGGCGTTATCGGCCGATGTGATCCCAAGGAGGAACCCTCATGCTTGCCTGTCTCTCCGAGTTCATGCCCTGGTATTCGTTTGCTGAGGTGAATTCCGCGGCTGCGCACCGCATAGAACCTCCTTCCACGCAGAAGAACGAAGCGATATCGGCGGCGAGGCTGCTTCGCGAGGCGCTGTTTCTGAAACTCGACGACCTTGATACGCAGATCGACGCCTGCCGGCAGCGCATCGATGCAATAGAGGGCCGGTTCGGTCTTTCTCAGGAAGAGCTTGATATCGCTCTTGCGCAGGCCAGTCTGACCATTTCCGTCAGCGAAGCTGAAATCTGGCATGCCGAGCTCGAGCTGCTCGATTCGCTGAAAAACGATCGGAACCGCATCCTTGCGATGGTCAGGTGAGCCTTGCCGATTCACACCCATCTCCCGCCATGTTCCGCCGTCTTCCGCCATCTTCCGCCATCCCCCGGGAGGGCAATCGCTCCTGATCAACGAGCCGTGGCCTGTCTGAAAACAGCGTCGTCATGAGCGGTACACATCATTTTTTTGAATTGTGTAACCGCAGGGTCTCTCTTCGGTAAGATGATGATAGAATTCCACATCAGAAGGGGGAGCCGAACCCATGACGAATCGAATGTGTTTGCCCTTGATGCTTCTGCTCATCGTCGTGAGCGTGATTTTCACCGCTCCGGTCCATGCCCAGGATCCGCTTGATACGCTCCAGACGCACGATGTTGCAAACGACGGAACGGCTGCCTCGGTTGCCAAGACTGACGCCGCCGCCGCGCAGATTGGTTCCCCTTCTGCCTCGGTCTCCACTGGTTTTGACGCGTTTTTAGCGCGCATCAACAAGCTGTTCGAAAAGCTGAATTCGCTGGCATCCCGGGTCAACGAACTCATGGACCGCCTGGCCAAGGCGAACGCGAAGAAGACTGCTGTGGCAGCCGAGGCTTCCAAGCCGGCGGCTTCCTCCACTCCCAGCCCGGATGTCAGCGGCGTAGCGGCGAAAGTCGCTGAAGTTGCTGCCAAATTCCCGTCGAGATACTCGACAGCTCAGTCTTTCAAATATGCGGCCGGTACCGAAAACGGCAACCTCGGTTGCGCCAATGTCGTTTCTGCCGCGCTCCGTGAAGCCGGCGTTCCCATCGGCATGATCCTGAACGTCACCGGTGTGAAGAACGCTCTCCTCGGCCTCAAGTCGCCCAACACCTGGAAGCTGGTCAGCCCGCCTCCATATCAGCCAGGCGATGTCGTCTGCTGGTCGGCTCCAAAAGGCAAAATCCATGGCCACATTGGCATTGTCGCTAAAAACGGGAACTCGCTGATGGCGATGAACAACTCTTCCTCAAAACGGCATCCGGTATTCAGTGAAATCGAATATCGCGCCATTGCATGCGTGGTTCGTAAGGCCTGATTTCTGAAGATCAGCTTGAAACAGGTTCGAGCTTCGGCGCCCCGGCAATATCTGCCGGGGCGTTTCATTGAGCAAGACCGGCACGCGGCTGTTTCACGTTTTTAAAACCACGGGAGTGTTTCTTCGGTATGAGAATGATAAGATATTCCGTCGAAGGGGGAATGCAGTATGTGGAATCGGATGCGATGGCCTTTCATGGTTCTGTTGATCGTCACGGGCATTCTTTTCAATGTCCCGATACATGCCCAGACTCCTCTGGATACCCTGAACAGCACGAACGTGACGGCGGTCAATGACCGGTCAGCGGATGTTTCGAAAACAGCTGCATCCACGGATCAGACCACCGGCATCGGGGGCTCATCCGAAGACAGCATGTATGATGCCCTTCTGGCACGCATAAACGCTCTTTTTGAGAAGCTGAACTCCCTGATGGTCCGCGTGAACTCGTTGATGGGCCGTCTCGCGAATGCGAAGAACTCGAACAGCCCGAACAAGCCATCGCCTTCGTCGTCAGATACCAGCACCTCGAACCCCGGCACCACCAAGACCACGAAGGACTCTCAACCGACGACAAATACCAAGGAGGCACCAAACGAGGTTGCCGCGAAAGTTGCCGCCGTCGCTTCGAAATTCCCTGTAACATATGCCACCAAGGGCTCGTTTACGTATGCAGCAGGCACGGAAAACGGCAATCTCGGATGTGCCAACGTCGTCTCCGCGGCATTACGCGAAGCCGGCGTTCCCATCAAGATGCTTCTCGGCTGTGCCAGCGTAAGGGACACTCTGCTGGGATTAAAAGCTCCGAACACCTGGAAGAAGGTTTCACCTCCGCCCTATAAGCCCGGAGATGTCATCGTCTGGTCTATCCCCCCCGGAAAGAAACACCGCCACATCGGGATCGCCGCCATGAACGGTAATTCATTGATGGCGATGAATAATTCCTCTTCAAAGAGACACCCGGTGTTCAGCGAAATTGAACATCGTGCTATCGAATGTGTCCTTCGTAAGGCTTGATCACAATTCAGATAATAAAAGGAATTCGAGTCATGAAGATTTCATCCCTTTGTCTGGCAGTTCTTTCATTTGCTCTCATTCCGGCTATCGACGCCTCTGCCTTGACGATTCAATACGGGACAGAAAAGGCCCAGGTCGGATTCATGAATCAGACAAGCAACCCCAACCAGGAAGAGCTGCACCCCTGGGGTCCCAGGTCTTTTCGCGTGCATAACGGCGAATTCTGGGTTGCCGACTCCGTCGGCGGCCGGGTTCTGCATCTTGCGGCCGATGGAAAGCTGCTTCACGAAGTATCCGTTGGAACGACCAGCGCACTCATCGAAGACATCGCCCTCAAGACGGATGCGGCGGGTGCCGTTGAAGGGGTCTTTGTCGTTCGTTCTGATACCCAGGAGGTCGTTCTGCTGGGCCTTGACGGAAAACGGCAGATGACGTTCGGCTCTTTGGGCGACGAACCCGGCAAATTCACTCAGGCGACCTTCGTGGAATGCGGGAAGACCGGTCATGTCTTCGTCGCCGACGTGGCTCGTGAAACCCTCGATGTCTTCAACCCCGACGGCTCTTTCCTGCGTGAACTCCACTGGGAATGGTCAGGCTTTGCTCTCGACCCGGCCGGAAATCTCGCCAGACTCAAATGGGACGGCGAGGCCAAAATCGGCCACCTCATCATCGAAACCCCCGATGGAAAACAGGTCAACGATATCGGTCTGCAGATCGAGGATCACACGAATCCGAAGCTGTGGTGGGTCGGATCCAAGGGCGAATCTCTCGTTACCTACATCCCTCCCGCCGGGTTCAAGGGCGAGTATTCGTGGGCAATCTGTGATACGTTCGGCAAGCCCACGTCTTCCGGCCGGGTGAAGCCGCCTGTCGTCATGAGCCGGTTCCTTGCCCAGGATCTCGACGCGACCTGGTATCTTGTCGCTGCCGACTTTAACGAGGCGCCCAAGGGGAACGTGAAAATTGAAACGTATGAATTCAAGTAAAAGCGAAATACTGCTCTGACAGCACGCCCCGGCTCATCGAGCCGGGGCGTGCCGGTATCAGCCCATGGCGGTGCGCAGGCGTTCAATGAGTATTTTCGGAGTGATCGGCTTCTGAATCAGCTCGACCCCTTTTTCGAGGATGCCGTGGTGAGCGATGATATTATCCGTATAGCCAGACATATAAATCACTTTCAGACTGCTTTGGCGCGCCAGGATGAGTTCGGCAAGCTTTCGACCATTCATGCCAGGCATGATGACATCGGTGAGAAGCAGGTCGATGATGCCGGAATGGGTGTCGCTTATCTCGATTGCCTCTTTTGGCCCTGACGCCAGGAGAATCTTGTAGCCCAGAGGCTGCAGAATATCGAAGATCAGTTTTGCAACGGTTTGGTCGTCATCGACCACCAGAATCGTTTCGTTTCCCCCGTGTGGTTTTACGACATGCGTGATTGGCGGTTGAGAGATCTCTGTGGTGACAGGAAAAGACACGTGGAACGTGGTTCCTTTACCGGGCTCACTCGAAAAATCGATGTTGCCGCCATGCTGTTTGACGATGCCGTAGACCGTAGACAGGCCGAGACCGGTTCCCTTGCCGACTCCCTTGGTAGTGAAAAACGGTTCGAAAATCTTGCTCTGTATCTCGCGCGGGATGCCGATTCCCGAATCGCTTACCAGAAGCATGGCGTATTCCCCGGAGCCCACGGGCACATCTCCTCCTGCGCGTGCAGAGGGCTGTTGAACGGTTTTCGTTTCCAGGACAAGCTTGCCGCCATCCGGCATGGCGTCCCGGGCATTCACGGTCAGATTCATCAGGATCTGCTCGATCTGCGTGCGATCGGCCAGGATGTTTTCGATCGGGCCGTCCTCCCTGATGATCAGCTCGATATCCTCGCGCAGCAGAGGTTTGATGATGCTGATTATCTCACGCACGACAAGCCTCAGATTCAGCGGTTCCACATGCAGCGCCTGTTTGCGGCTGAATGCCAGCAACTGGCGCGTCAGCCGGGCGGCCTTTTCCCCGGCCGCCTGAATGTGGAGGAAATACCCCTTCGCCGGAGAATCTTCTGAAAGCTGGAGCGCCGCCAGCTCGCCGTAGCCAATAATACTAGTTAATATATTATTGAAGTCGTGCGCGATGCCGCCCGCCAGAAACCCGATCGATTCCATTTTCTGTGCATGGGCCAGCTCTTCCTGCAGGCTTTTCGTGGCGGCCTCCGTTTTTTTGCGCTCCGTGAGATCGCGCGCGGAGCAGATAATGGCTTTCCCCTCATCGAAATCGAGGCTGGAGCAGATGATATCGGCGGGTACACATTTCCCGCCGGTGCCCTGCAGGATCGATTCGAACGCCATCTGGCCCTGGCTCAATGTTTCAGAGATCTGCGCCATGACCGTTTCCGCCTGCCCGGAAACGATGATTCCGCGGAAATGGAGCCCGACAAAATCGGACTGGGAGATTTCCAGCGTTCTGGCCGCCTGAGCATTTGCCTGTATGATCAGGCCGTCCGGGCGAAGGACAAATGTCATGTCTGCGGCCGTTTCGAACAGCTTGCGGAATCTGTATTCCGAGTCGGCAAGCGCGACTTCGGCGAGCTGGCGTCGGAAGATGTTGATCAGGAGAATCAGGATACCGAGGGTGAGAAGAGCGATCAGGGCGGCGGCTGACAGGACGATCGAACGATGGGTCTCGAAGAAGGAGACGGGTTGGTTCAGGAGAATGCTTTCAGGAGGAAGCTTCGTGCCGGGCAGGTGGAACCGCTGCAGCTGGGCAACGTCAAAGAGCCATTCAGACGGGCTTTGAAGGACAACGGGAATCCCTGCCGGATCGCTCCCGCCGAGAATACTCAGAGCCAGTTCAGCCGCCCGTTTCCCCTGGCTTCGGCCACTCAGCACGTGACCACCAACGACGCCGTATCCCACGCGCTCTTCGTGTACGACGTATACGGGCACGGGACAATACTTCCCAAGGAGTTCTGCGAGCTGCTGATGGTCGTAGATCAATCCCTCTTTATCGATGCTGAAGGAGAGGGCAAGAACGATCGTTTCCGGAGACAGCTGTTTCAGAGCCCGGAGCATGTCCTGCATCGGCATTTCCTCGAGGTAGCGGATCCGTATGCTGCCGGCAAAATGCTGAAGCTGGGCCTCCGTTTCGCGGCGTGAAGAAAGCCCGGTGATGGAGCGGTCATGAATGACGACGACTTCCCGCGTGTCTGGTTGCAGCTGGAGAGCCAATTCCAGGGTGGCGGCCGCGTCGAGAATCTCGGCTACCCCGGTAACTCCCTTGACTCCTGCCATCTGGGACGGCTCGAAGCCGTTGATTCCGCAAAAGACGATGGGAATGCCGGGGAACAGCTCTTCGCGGTATTTGAGCGCAAGCTCCAAGGCCGGATTGTCAGCCGTCATCACCAGGTCGATCCGGGAGGTGGAATACTTGGCTTTCAGGAGACCGACAAGGCTCGGAAAATGGTTCATCCGGGGAAATTGTTTGCAGTCGAGATACTCGATGACGAGTTCGACTCCGGGAGCCTGACTGCGGAAGGTTTCGAGGATGCCTGAGATCTCATTGTCAGACCAGGAATATCCGAAATGGTATGAGTTGAGGACAAGCACCCGGCGGCGGTCATCCGCTTTTATCGCATACGTGGGAACCGGGGCGGCATTCCTGGGGATCGGAAGCAGGGTGTCCTGATGGGAGAGTGCCTGGGTCAGGAGCATGGTCGCGAGCAGAAGGAAAAGAGCGACAAACAGGAGAGACCCTAAGAGAAGAGCGCGGGAAAATGGGCGCGAAGCCTTTGGGAACAGGGTTCTGGTGGTCATTCACCCTCTCGAGGCTGGTTTTTTCTTTATCATAATCCCATGGTCATGAGGCTGTCAAAGCATGCATAATCGAGCATGCGGCAGAATCAGAGGGAGGAGATGCGGAATGATTAGCCCCATACGGGGTCATGAGGTATACTTGAACACAGCGGAATCGTGCTTCGAAGAAAGCGCATTCAACCCGCACATATTCCTGTCGAGGCAACCAGAATGCTTTTTCGAGTCATTGATCTTGCCGGAAAGACCCTGTATTCAGGCCAGTTATCACCTGATACCAACGGGGTCAAGATCGGCAGCAGCGAGCTTTGCGATATTCGAGTGAAAGCCCGCGGCATCGCGGTCGAGCATATTCAGCTTCAGGTGAACCGGCGAGGAGAGGTCACGGTCCAGGATCTTCAAAGCCCCTTCGGCACCTGGATTGACGACAAACGCATCCCGCCGGGGTTCCTGGTGACGATTGCGCCCGGAAACCGTGTAAAACTCAGCGATGATGTCTTTCTGGTTCTCGACGGCAACCAGGAAGATGGATCCGTTCCCGGCCTCGACGAGTCTCTGCCGGTCATATTCCCGTTTTTCCTCACGCAGAACGAAAAGTCGGTTCAGCGTATCTTCAATGACCTCAAAGGCAAGATTCCGGCACCCCTTCACCCGGCCGTGCACGCCACGGAGGTTGAAGTGGCCGAAAAAGTCCGGGAGCTTTCCGGCATTCTCGAAGTCAGCATGGCGCTCAACTCGATTTTCAATTTTCAGAAACTGCTTGAATTCACCATCGAGATGGCGCTCAAGGTTACTGGCGCCGGGCGTGGGTTCATCATGCTTTTCAACGAGGAACTCGACCGGCTCGAGACGGTTGTTCAGCGGCAGATGGGCCCCCGCGAAATCGCCCGGGACATGCTTGCGACATCGTCTCTCGTCATGCAGTGTTTCCGCTCCGCCAAGACCGTCGTCGAGCACGAATCTCATGAGGCGTCATCCGCGGAAGCCAAAAAAGCGGCTGATCGCGGGATCAGGGCTGTCGTGATAACTCCGCTGCGCAACGACAACGCGTCGATCGGCGTTCTCTACCTCGACACGAAGCAGCCGGGAGTCGTCTTTACCGAGCATACGCAGGAGCTGCTGAAGGTCTTTGCCGCCCAGGCATCGCTTGCGATTCATCGGGCGCGCCTGTTTTACCTCGCGACGACCGACGGTCTGACCGGTATGTCGAATCAGAAACATTTTCACCAGCGGCTTCTCGAGGAGTTCTGCAGGGCGCAGCGGCACAAGGAAGCCCTTTCTCTGGTGCTGCTCGATCTCGACAAGTTCAGGGAACTCAACGAACGGTATGGGGAAACGGCCGGAGACCAGGTTCTCAAGCGCGTCGGCCGGATGTTCCGGAGTGGAATGCGCATTCACGATCTTGTGGCACGTTATGGCGGCGACGAGTTTGCCCTGCTGCTGCCCCAGACGCCCGCAGACGGCGCCGTCATCGTTGCCGAGAAGCTTCGCGGCCTGATCGACGCCACCACGTTCCGTTTCGGCAAGCGCACCATTCACGTCACGGCCAGCCTCGGCATTGCGAGCGTGCGCACAGGCATAACGAAACCCATGGAGCTGTTCATGGCGGCCGAACAGGCGATGAACAACGTCCGCGAGAGCGGCGGAAACCGTGTGCTGGCCGCCGGTGAATCGCGGCGACGGGCAACCGGTGCCGGCGAGAGGTCTTCATGAGAAAACCCGGCGAAATCGATACGAACAGATTCTGGACGAAGAATGACGAACTCGACCGGCTGGCAGGACTTCCTGTCGGCGGCAAGCCCGCTGACGACCTTGCGGCAAGGGTGGCGCGCGGTCTGGGTGGTTCTGACCCGCTGAAGTCGCCTGCCGGGCAGAAGCCGGCAGAGTCCGTCCCCGTTCCCGAGCAGAATCGGGACTGGCGCATTCACAAGAAGTTTGCCGAACTCCACGAGCGTCACGGCAAGCCTTTTCTGCGCTTTGTCGGGGACCTGCTCGATATTCTGCTGAGCGGAACCCTCCAGACACGGCTTGTCCGGGAACTGCTGGAGGAAAGCTTCGCGCGGATGCGCAGACGAAGCGGGCCGCAGGCGCGCAAGGCCACGGCGACAGGCGTGCCCTTCAGCGCCTCGAAAGCCCCGGAGGAAGTGCTTCTCGGCGGGGAACCGTATCAGAATCCGCGGCATTACCTGCGGCGCAAAACGCTTCTGGCCACCCTGTTTCTCGACCCTGACGAGTATCCCGGGTTCCGCAAACTCCTCAGGCAGATCGAACAGGTCTGCGAGCGCGACAAAACCGGCACCGTGCCGCTTCCGACAACGCCGGCTGAACGAAATGCGGCGTTGAGAGACTGTCTGGAGCGGCTTCGCAGCGAAATCACCCAGGCGGATGTGCTGCTTGCCTGGGAACTCCTGTCAGCCGACGAGTTCGTCGAACTCGAGGTCGCGTTCCTGGAAACCCGCTCTCTGAGCCTTGTGCGGCCGACGTATTACAGCGATCTCGATATGGCCTATCGTGAGGCGAAAAAACGTCTCAAACAGGTCATTGCCGAGTTTGAGACGCAGTTTCCGCCTGCTGCGGCCAAGCAGGACGCCATTCTCGATGCGTTGCACGATCTGCTCGAGGTTTACACGCATCATCACTTCGTTCTGAAGCATTACAACCAGACGAGGCCGAGCTTTTCACGTGGCGAAGTCGAGGAGATGCAGCGCGAGATGCAGGGGCGGAGCGACGCGCTCAGGCAGGAAGGCGTCGCGTTGCGCGAAGAAAACCGACGGCTCCAGGCCGAGATCGATTCAGCGCAGGCTGATTCCCGTGCCGCGCGGCAGCTTGCGGAGGAGTCGATGCAGAAACTGCGGAAGCTCGATCCGGTTGAGGTTGAGCGGCAGCTGCGCGCCATGGAATCGAAGATGAACCAGACCCAGCGCGAGATTCATGCGACCCTGGAAGAAGACGCCGAGCTGCGAAAGGCATTGCGCGAACTGGATGAGGAGAATCAGAGCCTTACGCAGCAGCTGCGCGAATGCCACGCCCTGCCCGACGAAAACGCCAAATCGGTTGAGGGGCTGCTGAGAGGCAAACGGGTGGCGATCTTCGGCGGGGTCGGAGTCGATCACTACTGGCCGGTTCTGCGCGAAGCCGGAGTGATCGAGGGGGATTACGAGTGGTATGACGGGTATCACACGATCCCGTTGTCGAGAACCTGCGAGATTGTCGGCAGATGCGATGTCGTCGTCGTCGTCACCGCGTATGCAGGTCATCTGCACCTCTTTCAGACGCGGGCCTGCATCAAGCCCGAACAGATGCTGCTGCTGATCCACAAGAGCGGCGCCGGCTCGCTGAGAAAAGAATTGATCGAGAAGTTCCGGCGGCCATAATCCGGACTGACGCGGAGAGGAGCTTGTGGCGTTCATAACTGATTATTTTCCCGGCGCCGGCAGGTTTCTTCGAGGATTTTTCATTCTCCTGGTATTTGGTGTTTTTCCTCTGCTGACGGTGGGTTACGGCCTCAGACAGATTGTCCGGGTTGAGGACGAACGGGCGACCGTCCGGCTTGCGGCCCGCCAGGAACGGCTGTTGACGCGGGTGTGCAAACTTGACGATGAACAGCTTCTCAGAACCAGGGTCGTCGAGCGGGTTTTCAGGCAGCTTCAGAAATTGATCCCGGATACGTCGGCCGCTAGCTCCCCGCCGCCGGCTGCACGGGCTTTGCTCAAACGTCTGCATCGCTTTTTCCCTGATCAGATCGAAATCTATTTTTTCAGCCTTGACGGCCTTCTGCCGGCAATCAGCTCCGGTCCGCGCCTGAAAGGCGCTCTGGAACGGGGATACGTTGCTCTTGCCCATGGTCATGCAACAGGCCGAATGACGGGAGGAGAGCGCGGACTGCTGGCTGCGCTTTTCAGAGTGGCTGCACCGGAGAAGCTGCCGGAGACCAAAGGCCGTTATCAAATGCTGATGCCACGTCTGAAAGACTCCGGCATGGTGTGGGACTTCAATCTGGAAAAACCGTCGCCCCTCGTCGGAATGATCGCCATTTTTCATGATGCGAATTCAGATCCCGATCGCTCACTGCGGCTTTTGCTGAAGCGCGTCAACCGGACTCGGACCGACATTGCCCTGGGCTGGTGCAGACAGAACAAATCGGGCGAACTGTTCGTCACGCCGAGCCGGCTTGCCGACAATCCTGAAATCATGCGTGAAGCGCTGGCCGCGCTTTCCGGTTTCGAACGGGTGACGATGACGGATACCGCTGTCGCGACCGTGGTCGCAAGGACCGGAAGCGGGTATCTGATGGCTGTTTCAGCCCGGCCGCGCTTCGTTTCCGAGCGCTGTCGCCTGTTCCTGGTCATTGTCGGCTTTTCCTGGATGCTTCTGATCTTTTTCAGGTGTGATCGCATCGGAACCGGATATGGCACCAGGCTGCCGCTGAAGCTGGGCGGCCTCTTCCTGCTGGCTGCGGGCATTCCGTCGCTGTTGCTCATCGTGAGCGGCTCCTACGCACTGCGGGATCATGCACATGTCCTGCGGCAGAATCTCGAAGAGTCCGTTCTTTCACGGGTGAGAAACTTCGATGAACGCCTGATCGAGAGAGTGACACTCCTGGAGGGCACGCTGGGCCGGTTCATCGCAAAGGCCCAGGCGGCGGCGACCGATGAGGCCAGAGCCGCCACGTTCAAGCCTCTGGAAGCAACTGGAATGATCGATCAGCTCATCATCATCAACGCAAAAGGGGAACGGCTTGTCGAGTATTTCCTGGATGCCAACATTGGCGTTAATGTGCATAAAAAGCTTATTTTCGCCATGGGGCAGGAGGTCATCAGAAAGTTTCAGGGCTCTTCGGAGGTCGATGGCAAGACCTTCACGGTGGATGCGGCTTCAAACCTGGCGGATGGAATCGTCGGAACGGATGTTCTCAGCCCAGACCAGCTGATAAGCGGAATGAGGCATTTCCAGACCATCCGTTTCGGTGCCGGAAACGGCATGTTTTACGAGAATACGCTTCTTAACAGCGAGGGAAAACCTGAATGGCTCGTACATGTCGG
>CAZQYQ010000018.1:0-30538 GCA_964597625.1 uncultured bacterium | reverse complement strand
GTTGGCCAGAGTGCCGACGCCGAAAACGGCTTCGCCTGTGACGACGCCGAGGTATTGCTCGACGGCGTATCCATCGATGTTGTCGGTGGTTGTAATGAGCATGAAATCCTCCACTTCACAAATGCGTCAGAACATCCGCCATGTCTGAGCATAAAATTACGCCTTGTTCGGAGCCGAGTTGATCGCGCCCTGCATGCAGAGCTGCTCGATCTCGACTTCATACTGCCGTATGCGGAAATCGACGGCATTCAACCGGTCGATCTCTTCCCGGCATTTCTTCGTAATTGAGTCTTCGAGCGACTTCTCTTCCTTGCGCAGGGCCTCAATCGAGTTGGTGAGCAGTGTCACCCGCATACGCTGATCGGGAGAGAGCGGCAGGTCGCCGGTGGCATCCTTCTTCCTGAACAGAGGGATCACGACACCCATGCAGGCCTCCTTTTGATAAGTGATTTATACGGTTCCTGTCTCTTATCGGCGCGAGTCGGAAGTTCGTTGAGCAAAATCGGGTGATGGCGGCTGGCGTTGCCATGTCGACCCGATTCGGTTACAATTCCCGGCATGTCGGAACAGGCGAAGAGTGAGGAAGCGGGTGACGGTTTCATCCGGGCAAACGGCTGGCTGGCGTTGGCCATCGGAAGCATCGCTCTGATGGTGCTGGGAGCCTGGCTCGGCGAGCCGGGAAAGATTTTTGAAAAGGCCACTGCCATCTGCCTGCAGTGCATCGGTATCGGATGAGCGAGCGACGAACACTGGCTCAGGCGGTTTCTACCGTCCTGACGAATGGCTATATCAAGGGATTTGTAACTGGAAATATTTATACTGGCCCGCTGAAACACGTCTGTGTGCCGACATTGAACTGTTACAGCTGTCCCGGAGCTCTTTTTGCCTGCCCGGTGGGTGCTGCCCAGGTCATTCTGGCCGGCGGCGGCGGCTTCGATCCGACGGCGCCTCAAACCATCTGGACGAAACTTTCCGGCATCCTTTCGGGTACGCCGGTTTTTGTCATCGGCTTTTTAACGCTCCTGGCCGCGTTCGTGGGCAGAGCGTCCTGCGGTTGGGCATGTCCGTTCGGTCTGGTGCAGGATCTGGTTTATCGAATTCCGGTTCCGTTCAAAAAACGCGGCGGCGGCCCGAATATTCTATATTATCTTAAATATCTGATGCTTCTGGTCATGGTCGTTCTGATGCCGTTGTTGGTCGTGGACAGATTCGGTTTCAGCGAACCGTTTTTCTGCAAGCTTGTCTGTCCGGCCGGAACCCTGGAAGGTGGAGTGCTCCTTCCGCTTCTTCAGCCGGACCTTCGCGGAATGCTCGGGCGTCTGTTTGCCTGGAAAACGTTTCTTCTGCTTACCTTTCTGGCACTCATGACCATTTTCAAACGGCCGTTCTGCAACTGGGCCTGTCCGCTCGGAGCATGGTTGGGGCCGTTCAACCAGGTCAGTCTTTACAGGCTCAAAATCGATCGGGAGCGGTGTTGCAACTGCGGCCTGTGCACGAGGGCATGCCCGTCGGGGCTGGATGTCGAGAATGAGCTTGATTCCGCGGATTGCATACGATGTCTGGAGTGCGTGAACGTCTGCCCGCGGACGGCCATCCTCGTCAAGGGTCCCGGCTTCAGGAAAACACGCAGTGATGCCGTTCGACCCGGGCCTGCAGAAGAGCGGACCGATCCGCGTGCTGCGCCGGATTCGGCGCGACCGGGGCATCTTCCGTGAATTGGGAAGAGAAAACATTCATTTCACAAAAATCGTTGTAAGGAGACACATTCATGAAGCGTATTCTGTGGTTGCTGGTATTGATCGCCGTTGTTGCTGTTCCCTGTTTTGCAGCTGATTCGGGCCCGGCGCCCGATTTCACTCTGAAGGGTCTCGACGGAAAGGATCTTACGCTGTCGTCCCTCAATGGCAAGGTCGTCATCATCGACTTCTGGGCCACCTGGTGCCCGCCCTGTCGCGAAGAAATCCCTGGATTCATTGAATTGTATAAAAAATATAAAGATCAGGGTCTCGAGATTGTCGGAATCAGCGTTGATAAGGATGAAGGCAAGCTCAAAACGTTCGTCGGGAGCAACGGCGTGAATTACCCGATCGTCGCCTTCACGAAAGAAGTCACCGAAGCCTACGGGGGCATCCAGTCGATTCCGACCACGTTCATTCTCGACCGGCAGCTGAATATCGTCAGCAAGCACATCGGCTTCACTGAAACGGCCGTCTTTGAAAAAGAACTCGAACCCCTGCTGAAAGCTGGTGATATCATCGCCGTTCCGGAAACATCAGCTTCCCCCACCGTTCAGGCTACCGGACCGGCACCAGTCGCGCCGGCTTCCGAAAGTCTTCCGAATCCCTGAATTCGATCGAGAGAAGGCATAAAACGGCGGCCGCCAGAATGGTGGTCGCCGTTTTTTCCGAAGGTTCAAACTGCCGATTTGTGATTGGAGATGAATGACAGATGTCCAGAGTAAGTCTGAAGGAACTTCAGGAGTTGTTCGGCCGGGGAGTCAACATCATCGAATATCTGCAGAAACAGGGTGTTGATCGCAATACGGCCGTCGAAATGAGCTACGATCTTCAGGCTGGCACGTATATCCAGGATATGACCACGGTGTATGCTGAATATATCGATAAGTATTCAAAAGAGATAGCGGACCTGATCGGCGGCCTCGGAGTGGAAGCCGGCTCGCTCATGGAGGCCGGGGTGGGCGAGGCGACGACGCTTTCGAACGTTGTGAAACGACTGGAAAAACGTCCCTCCGGGATTTCAGGCTTCGATATTTCCTGGTCAAGAATCAGATATGCAAAACAGTATTATGAAAAAACGGCCGGTGGGAAGGCGAGTCTTTTCATCGGGGATCTTTTTCAGATCCCCTATTCCGATGATTCCATCGATGTGGTTTATACATCTCACTCAATAGAACCGAACGGCGGCAGGGAAGCGGAGGCTCTTGTCGAGCTGCACCGCGTGGCCGCAAAATACCTGATTCTGTTCGAGCCTTCCTATGAAATGGCGACGGAAGAAGGCAAAGCACATATCGATCGGCACGGCTATGTCAAAGGCCTTCCAAAAGTCGCGAAAAGTCTCGGATTCAAGGTCATTGATTACCACCTGGCGAATGTTTGCGCACGGCCTTCGAATCCGACCGCTGTGATTGTGATTGAAAAGGATCCGAAAGCGCCGGCGCATCCTCATCCTGAGCTTGTATGCCCGGTCGGAAGAGGCCGGCTCAGGAGAGTCGACGGCGGCTACTGGTCGGAATCAGCGCTGGTTCTGTACCCGGAACTGGATGGAATCCCGTGTCTCACTCCGAGAAATGGAATCATTGCGACTCACTATTCCGATTTTCATGCAGACTGATCCCTCAGCAATCCCGCGATGAGCGGGTTGCTCACCGCACGATGACGCTGTCGAGCCAGAGAGAGGCCGTGGCCGGAATCGAGCCGGCAAACTTGATCCCAATGCTTTTCACGACGTTTTTTTCTTCTGGCTGCAGCAGATAGGTTGCTTTGAAGCCGGTTGCCTGCCAGAGATTCGGCTTCGTGGTGAAACCGCGTTCCACGAGTCTCCTGGTAAGCGGGTTTCCCGCATCGTCGAGAAGTTCGATCAGCAATCGTGCGCGAATTTCACCCGACCCATTGAATTGGAAAGAGCCTTGAAGCTGTTGCCCGTCTTTCAGCGTTGAAACAGGGATCGGTGCAAGCTCTGCGGTCGTTTCACCACCGTCATTGCCGATGATGCGCAAAGAGGCATAGCCGGTTTTGGGATGGTCGAAGTCGCGCGACGCCTGGCCGGCGGGTGCGACGACTCCGCGAGGAATGCCGTTCCCGCCGTCATACTCGAAATCACCGTTGTCGACCAGGTTGACGGCCTTCGGCGCGGCGGCACGGCGCACCGTCAGATCATCGAGCCAGACCTGGCCTCGTGAAAGAGGCCCGTTCTGAAGCAGAACGCGGATGAATGCCGCATCCTTCGGCAGGCTGACCGTCGCTGAGCTTCCGCCGGTGAAAAGACCTTCGACATGCTGCCATGACGATGGAACAAGAGCCCCTGACAAGACCGGCCAGATGAACCCGCGCAGCCGCTTTGCCTTGTCATAGACCTCGGCTCCGATGCTGGCCTTTGCGGCGCCATCGCTCGAACGTATCCAGCCCGAGAGTTCATACTTCTCAGCCGGATTGACCGCTATCAGTTCGGATACGACCCGAACGGGCCTGAGGTGCGATTCGGGTTCGAGGCACAGAGAGCCGCGGCCGGTCATGGCTGAGCCCGTATCGAAAACGGCTTTGCCTTCCTTGACCGTCCAGGCATCTGGCAGTCCCTTCTTTGCCAGGTCGGTTTCGAAACTGCTGTTCTGAAGAAGGTTCTCTGACGTATCTGAAAGAATATTGAATGAAAGCGTCAGATCGCCTGCGACCAGCTGCGCAGTGGGAACCCCGCGGGCCGATGAGAGGGTGGCCGAACTGCCCGGAGCCAGGCTGACCAGGCGACTTTTGGCTTTTTCGACGCGATCCTGGGATGGCGGGTGCGTGCTCAGATACTGCATGATGCCCTTTTCACCCTTGCCGAACTTCTGAACGAACTTTTCCCAGAGAACGACCTGGCCTGCGGGGTTATAACCGGCTTTGGTAAGCCTGGTCTGGCCTATTTCATCCGCTTCATACTCGTCGTCACGGGAAAATTTCAACATCGTGACGGCGCCGACGACCTGGCCCCACGTATCTCTGTCGCGACCGCTTTTGACAGCCTTCTGGAGCAACAGCTGGAATGCGGTGCTCTGTCTCAACTGCTTCAGCGAATGCCGCCGCTCGGAATGCGCCATCTCGTGGGCCAGCACGGCGGCCAGCTCATCGTCAGAACCGACGAAATCGAGCATGCCCTTGTAGACGAAGATGCTTCCGCCCGGAATGGCGAAGGCATTGACCGTGTTGTCGTTCAGAATCGTGACGTTGTAATCGAATCCACGGTCCCGGAACTGCGGCTTGATCCGGTCGAAGACGGATCTCACCCAGCGATTCGTTTCGGGATCCTTCACTTTTTTATTTGTCAGGTTGATGAACCACTTCATCTCTCCGCCGACACGTTTTTCGGCTTTTGTATCACCGGTAAGCCAGAGCATCATATTCGCCTGCTCGTATGTCTGATAAACCTTGAGCAGATTGCCGAGGATGTTGCCCGCTTCCGACACTGACGGAATTCCAAAAAGAAGCGATGCTCCCAGAGCCGCTGTCATTGCAAACCGTTTCATTTCAACTCCTTTGAGCTGTGCAGGTCAGGCCTTCGAGGTGGCATGCGCATATTATCTGACACCCGACGTCAGGTGTAAAGCGGCGACGGGGGGTATTTCATTCGATGCAAACGTGGATTTGATGACAAAGATTGTCGCGATAAGTATAATCTCCCTACTGAATCACATTGGCAGTGAATACTTCACAGGAGAAGGGAATGCTGAAAAATCTCACGCAGTTTTATCGTCCGGCGACCGTGGAAGAGGCTTGCGCTCTGCTTGCCGCCAAGGATCACCGCAACGCCATTCTCGCCGGCGGAACCCATGTGACAGCCGCCAACGACACGACGATCGAAGGCCTGATCGACCTTGGCGCGCTGAATCTTTCCTACATTCGTCGCACGGAAGAAGGATATGCAATCGGCGCGATGACTCCCGTTCAGGATATTTTCAAGTCATCGATGCTGGTGGGCCCGGCCGGGCAGCTCCTGCGCACGGCCGCGGGCAAAATCGGCTCGACCCTGCTTCGCCATGCGATCACCGCGGGGGGGAATCTGATGGCCCTTTTCCCGTGGTCTGATCTGCCCCCGGTCCTGCTGGCGCTCGACGCCCAGGCTCTCTGCCGGCGTGGCGTTCCCAAGCGCACCGTATCGGTGAAGAATCTCATCGAAACCGGCCCCAGGCACTACATGGACCAGGGCGAAATCCTGGTTGAACTTCAGGTGCCGGAATTCGGTCGCGGAACCGGTGTCGCCTTCCACAAATTTTCGAAGACCAGTAATGATTACGCGATGATCACCGTCGCCGTGCGCATCACGATGCAGGGTGAAACGGTCAAGGAAGCGCGCATTGCCTTGAATGCCGTATGCAAAAAGGCTCAGCGTCGTCCCGAAGCTGAAAAACAGCTCGAGAACATGGTTCCGACTCCGGAACGGGTTGCCGCCGCTGCCGCCGCCGCCGTCCGAGATCTCGATATGACAACCGATTTCCGTGCCTCGCGCGAGTATCGCGAAGAGGTGTTGCCGGTCTTCGTGCGCCGCTGCATTGATGAAGCGCTGCACCAGGCCCGCTCCTGATGGAAGGGAACAAACACATGAACGTCACGATGACGATCAACGGAAAAAAGCGCTCGTTCGAAACCGATCCCCGCACGCTGCTGATGGATCTGCTGCGCGCGAACGGATACAAGAGCATCAAGAAGGGCTGCGGCGAAGGCTCCTGCGGAGCCTGTGCCGTCATCATCGACGGTCGTCCGAAAAATTCCTGCCTGCTTTTCGCCGCCCAGTGCGAAGGTGCGGCCATCACCACCACCGAGGGCCTGGGAACTCCCGATAATCCGCATCCGCTCCAGTCAGCCTTTGTGAAGCATGGAGCGACCCAGTGCGGATACTGCAACCCCGGTTCGCTTATTGCCGCCAAGGCTCTGCTCGACCGAAACCCTCATCCGACCGAAGCTGAGGTCAGAGAAGCTCTCGATGGGAATCTCTGTCGCTGCACCGGGTACGTTAAGCGCATTGAAGCCGTCATGGACGTCGCCTCGGGAGGTAAAAAGGCATGAAGAACGTCGTAAAAAAAACTGTCAAGCTGGCCAGAAGCGCGAAGTCTGTAAAGACTGCCGTAAAAAGCGCGGTCAAAATCGTGAAACCGGTCAAGCAGGCGAAGCCGGCAGGAAAAACCGTGATAAAGGTTGCCAAACCGGCTGTCAGAGCCGTTAAACCCGTGGCCGCGGCAAAGAAACCGATCGTCGTCAAGGCTGTAAAACCTGTCGTGAAACCCGTGAAGGCGACGGCCGTCAAGAGCGTGAAAGCGGTAAAGCCGATCGTTGCCGTGAAGGCCGGGAAGCCGGCCAAAACGGTGAAAGCTCTCAAGCCCGCCAGGATGGGAAAGGCGATAAAGCCGCTCACGCCTGTAACGTCGGTCAAGGCTGCGAAACCAGTCAAGGCCGATGCGCCAGCCCCCAGGCCCGTGAAGGCTGAAAAACCGGCTGTTGCGGCTCCGGCTCCGAACGTCATCATCAAAAAGGCTTCGCCGATTCCCGAGCCGGTGTTTCAGTTTGACCGTCCCGATACGTTCAACGTCGTCAACCACAGCCGCGAGAAACTCGACGGCTATGGCCTCGTGTGCGGCACTCAGAAGTATACAGGCGACTTTGATATGCCGGATACCCTGCAGATCAAGGTGCTGACCAGTCCGCACGCGCATGCCCGCATCAAGAACATCGATACGTCTGCGGCAAAAAAAGCTGCCGGCGTCGTCGGTGTGTATACCTGGAAAGACGTGCCGCGAATCGCGAGAACCACCGCCGGTCAGGGGTATCCCGAGCCATCGCCGTATGACACGTTCATTCTCGACAACAAGGTCCGTTACGTCGGCGATCGCGTTGCCATCGTTGCGGCTGAAACCATGGAAGCGGCCATTGAGGGCTGCAGGCTGATCAAGGTCGAGTATGAGGTTCTTCCCGCGGTATTCGATCCTGAAAAGGCAATGGATAAGGGCGCTCCGGTCATTCACGATGAGCCCGAAGCCCGGATGCCGATCCCGACCTTCTTCGACGCGAAGCATAATCACTGCGCGCACGTCGACACGAGGTTCGGCGACATTCAGAAGGCTTATAAAGATGCCGATATCGTTCTCGAGCGGAAATATTATCCACACTATGCTCAGCACTGCCCGATCGAGCCGCATATCTGTCTCAGCTATCTCGACGAGAATGACCGCCTGACGCTGCGCGTCTCGACACAGGTTCCCTTCCACTCCCGCCGTATCACAGCCCAGACGCTCGGCATTCCGGTCAAGCGCATCCGCGTGATCAAACCCCGTATTGGCGGTGGTTTCGGGACGAAGCAGGAAGTGCTTCTCGAAGATGTCTGCGGCTTCGTCACGCTGAAAACCCGTCGGCCTGCCCGCTGGGAACTGACGCGCGAGGAAGAGTTCGTTTCATCCCGCACCCGCCACCCGATGGTCGTCACCATCAAGAGCGGCGTCAAAAAGAACGGCACCATCACCGGCATCTCGATGAAGATTCTGAGCAACACCGGTGCCTATGGCAGCCACGCGCTCACGGTCATGTCGAACTGCGGCTCAAAGGTTCTGCCGCTGTACAAGACGAACTGCATCGAGTTCATCGGCGACACCGTTTACACCAATCTGCCCGTCGGCGGCGCATATCGCGGCTACGGTGCGACCCAGGCCGCGTTCGCGATGGAATGCCAGATGGACGAGATGGCGGCCGCGATCGGCATGAATCCTCTCGATTTCCGCAAGATGAATCACATCAAGCAGGGGGAGGGCTCTCCGATCTTCAAGGCGCTCGGCGAAGGCCGTGAAGGCGTCGAGATGAAGATCGGTTCGTGCGGTCTGCCCAAGTGCATCGAGATCGGCGCGAAGGAGATCGGCTGGAAGGAAAAGCAGGGCAAGCCCGGCTATGGCCCGAAACGCCGCGGTATCGGCATGTGCATTCTCATGCAGGGAAGCTCGATTCCCGAGATCGATATGGGCTCCGTATTCATCAAGATGAATGACGACGGCTCTTTCAACATGATGCTCGGCGCCACCGACCTCGGAACCGGCTCAGACACGATTCTCGCCCAGATCGCCGCCGAGACGATCGGCTGCGAACATAGCGATATCGTGGTCTATAGTTCCGATACCGACTTCACCCCGTTCGATACCGGGGCGTATGCGAGTTCGACAACGTATCTCTCGGGTGGTGCCGTCATCCGCGCGGCCGAGCAGATTCGCGATCAGATCAAGGCCGTCGCGGCTTCCATGCTGAACGAGCCGGCCGAGGAACTGACGATTGAAGACAGGTTCGTCTGGGGGAAAAATCCGAAAGGCAAGCTCAGCTTTGCCCAGATCTGCCGGTTCGCGATGTATGAATCCAACCAGTTCCAGATCGCGGCCATCGGCAGCCACGTGACACATGCGTCTCCGCCGCCATTCTCGGCGCATTTCGCGGAGGTTGAGGTCGATATCGAGACCGGCGAAGTGAAGCTGCTCAAATACGTCGCGGCCGTCGACTGCGGCACCGCGATCAACCCCCAGCTGGCCGACGGCCAGACCCAGGGCGGCGCGCTCAACGGCATCAGCTTCGCTCTCACCGAAGAGTATATCTTCGACGAGAAGGGCCGCATGCTGAACCCGAACTTCAGAAACTACAAGATCTTCAGCACGGTCGATATGCCCGAGCTCAAGACCTTCCTGGTTCCGACCTATGAACCGACCGGCCCCTACGGAGCCAAGAGCGTCAGCGAAATCTGCATCAACGGACCGCTGCCGGCGATCGGCAATGCGATCAGGGATGCCATCGGCGTGCGACTGACCCGGCCTCCATTCACGGCTGAGAAAGTGCTCAAGGCTCTCAAGGAAAAAGCCGCGGGCAAGCACAAATAATGGAACGCAGGAACCGCTCGTGTCAGAAGAGCGGGAACCGGCGCCACCCCCTTCTGGGAGTGGCGCTGGTTCTCGTCTGCGGCATTTCCTCCGTCATCGCGCCGCCGGCTGCCCAAGCCTGGGGCAAAAAGAAAAGTGGGAAGAACTCCACGGCCGCCCCCAGTGCGGAGAAAATTTCGGCTGTCGCCGTCAAGCTCCTCCAGAAAGCCCGGACTCTTCGGGAAAAGGGAAAAAACGAGCAGTCGATCGAAACCTACAAGCAGGCATTGCAGATCGATTCGACCCTCGTGGATGCCTGGCTGGAACTGGCCGCTCTCTATAGCGATGTGAATATTCCGGAAAAGGCTGCCGAGATGTTTGAGACGGGCCTGCCGCTCGCCGAACAGCTCGATTATGAACCGGCGGCGCTGGCGTTGCTCTGGTGCCAGTCGGCAGAACTGCATGTGCAGCTTGGCAAACTCGATCTGGCCGCCGGGGACCTCATGCGGGCGACGGCCCTGGCCCCTGAAAAAGCCCTGCCGCATAAAATATCTGGAGACATATCCTTGGCGA
Source organism: uncultured bacterium (assembly GCA_964597625.1). Taxonomy (GTDB): domain Bacteria; phylum Muiribacteriota; class Ozemobacteria; order Ozemobacterales; family Ozemobacteraceae; genus MWAR01. Next base: position 20,376 of record CAZQYQ010000018.1, on the reverse strand, counting down.
AACAAAACCTTGATGATGCATTCAGGTCGTATCATGAGGCTGTAACGCTTGAGCCTGCATATGGAGATGCCTGGTTTGCGATGGGCTCTCTGGCCCTTGAAGCGAAAAGAGCGAAAGAAGCCCAGATTGCCTATAACGGACTCCTCGAAGCGGATACCGGACGTGCGGAACAGTTCGGCGAACTGATGCGACAGGCACACCTGAAGCCTGTCGTGATGCCGAAAACGGCATTGGCAAAACCTGCCACTGCCGTGTCTGACGATCCGTATGCCGGTTTCCCCGTGCCTCCGGTTTCAGAACAACCGGAGAAGAAAATCCCCGAGTCGCACAAGCCCTCCAACACCGGATTCCCACGCAATTTGGCCCGGGGCGTCCCGTCAGCTGACGCGGGAACGACGGCCTCCCCGGCGGTACCGCCAATGCCGAAGCCTGCCAGCTCCCCCTCGAGCGCCGGTGAACCGGTCGCTTCAGCGGCAAAAAGTGTTCAGGCACCAGTGCCTGCCGCCGCAAGTGATGCGACTCCTCTTTCCGCCACTCTGCTGCAGGCGATGGTGGAGCAGCTTTTTGACGAAGATCCGGCGATAGTCGACAAGGCCTGCGAAGAGCTTGCTCTTTATGCCGATCAGTCGCTGCCGGTCATCCGCGAACGCCTGTCAGAGCCTGATCCTGAACACAGAACGCGCCTCATCCGCGCTCTTGGCGGCATGAAAAAAGCCTCGCCACAGGTGATACCGCTGCTTGAAGAGTCTGCTCTCGATCCTGACCCCGGCGTTCAGATCGCAGCTGAAGAAGCTCTGAAGAAACTGAAAAACTGACTCGGATGCAGGGAGATCCTTGCGCCGCCCTGCACCGGGATGACGAGATTGTGCAGGGTCCCTGAAAAATGCACCCAGGAAGACCGACATAGGAAAAGACCGGCCGGAGGCGGATGCCTTCGGCCGGTCTGGCGAACGGAAAGGAACGTTACTGGTTCATCGGCATCAGGACCGGCGAATCCAGATTCATGGCTTCGGTGTCACAGACCGGCTGGAAGCCGCCTTCCTTGAATACTCCCTGATACATTTCCGGGTTGTCGCCATAAGCGACCTTGATGTCCATCTGATCCTTGACATCGTTCCAGGCTTCCAGAACGGCCTTCAGTGCTTCGATTTCCTGATTCATCTCCTGGAGAAGTTCTTTCGGAGGTTTCACGTGGTAATCGATGCCCAGAAAACCGTCGCGGGTGTCTGAACCGGAACGGTCGGCGAGGGCCGAGAATTTTTTCGCTTCATCCATATAGAGGTTGGTATATTTGCGAAGTTCTTCCCAGGCCGGATAAAGCCCGCTCAGCCAGTCGGCGCCGAGGAAGCCGGAAGACCCCTTCACATCGAGGAACGTGCCGGTTTTCAGATAGCTCTTGATCGCGTCGTTCGTGAATTCTCTGTCGAAATCGGCGTTCAGGACCTCAAGTTTTTCCGTTCCCATGGCGGTCATCAGCTTGGCGGTATCGAGGTTGTGCTTGATGGTCTGGATGATCAGAACAAGCTCGGCCGTCTTCTGGGAGATGCTGACCGGCACATACGCCAGAATTTCTTCCAGCTGCGCCTTGTAGCGGTCAATCATCGCTTTCGGAGTCTTGAGTTTTTTATCCGAGATCTGCCAGCCGAACACATCGTGGCATTTGTCGTAAAGTCCGGTGTGAATCTGATCCGGACCGGATTTGTAGGCTTCGAGAAGCCTCTGCAATGCCACGCGAATCTCGCGGGTGCTCTTGAGATCTTTCTCGACGAGATTCTCAATGACCTTGTCGTTCTCCTTCATGGTTTTTTTCATGCTTTCATAGGAGGTCTCGACCAGCTTGGAAAAATACATCATCTCCTTGGAGCCGATGATGAAGGCGTCAGCATTGAGAGACTGCTTGAGCAGATCTTCGCTGTATGCCCCGGTATCGATCCCGAGCAGATAAATATAGTTGAAGGGCGACTGCTCGATGCGCAGACCGACGGCGTCGTAGATGCCTTCCTTCAGATTCTTTGCCATCAGGTAGTTCTTGTACTTTTTGACCAGCACGTAATCGGGGTTGAAGAAGACCCGCTTGATGTCCCCGTTTTTGATTTCGTTCTGGAACCCTCGTGAATCGATCTTGTTGCCAACCCAGGAGACGTAGGTCATTGGGTTGATCACATGGCCGATGGTGGCGAAGAAACCGCTCTTTTTCGCCTCACTGCTTTCCTTTTCGTTCGGTTTCCAGGACATGTAATCGGCTTTCTTGTGCCAGAGGTCCATCAGCCGGGCCATGTCGAAATCGGGCAGAGTAAACCCGGTCTGATTGTAATAGGTCATCAGAACGCCCTGCTTTTCGAGCTCGGTGAACACGGCCTTTCCGGCTTCATACTGCTTCGTTTCTTCGTCATTCGTTGGCTTCTGCTCGGCGATGAACTGGCCGTAATCGCGCTCTGCCAGCAGCAGAGACGCCGATTTTTCTTCCGGCTTCAGGCTCGAGCGGTTGTCATAAAACGACTTGTATTCGCTGTCATTCTGGATCAGGAACCAATGGGAAGCCCTGTAAGCCTCTTTCCATTTTTTATTGTGCTCGCCGATCATGTCTCCGACAGTCGTCAGAAGCATCCAGGCGAGGGTGAGCGCTGCGATGACCTGTCCGACGACCGGAATGCAGAACATGCAGATGAGGGCTGCCGCACCGAAGGCTACATCGACGTAGTTCTTCACGATCGCGTAGGAGCCGTATCTCGCTCCGTGCAGATCATCCGAGGTTAAGAGCTGGTAGGTGGAGAGACAAAGGCCCAGAACGGCCAGCCCGATACCGCAGGTTCTTGCCGCACCTTTCACATTGGAAATAACGCGGCCGGGACCCGCATTATGGCCCGTGGTTTTCTTTACCCAGCGAAGATAGGACTTGAAGCCTTCGCCTGCGACTTTCGGGTTGTTCCAGCACGGGGGGGGAGCCATGAATTCGAGGAACTGGAATGCCTTGTTCTTGCCCATGGCCTTTTCGAGTTTGTTCGTCCAGGCCAGGAACCCATTGAACAGGTTGGCGCCGCGGATCGACGGATTGATTTTGCCGAAAAAGCTGACTGCCAGCGTGGTTTTCTTGACGAGATCCTTGATGTTGCCCGCCAGACCCTTTGCCGTGGCCGGCAGACCCGCGATCGATTTCATCGTCGAGTAAAAGCTGAAGACATCCTGCTGGGCGGCATCCATCATCATATATGCGCCGGAAATTGTGGTCAGCCAGTCGCTCCACGCTTTGGCCTCGCACTCTTCCTTGGTTGCGCCGCGCAGCTCCAGCATATACTGGAGATATTCATCAGGGCTCAGGACATCCTCGATGTCTGAAATGCCGTTCACCTGCTCGGTGTTGACCGTTGGCGCCGGCAGCTCCTGAGCCTGAAGTACCGGAACGATCATCGGTTCGATCATCAGCCAGAAAGCGAACAACACGATCCATGGACGTGCCCGTCGAGGAATTCTCAGCATTTCGTACCTCCTTGAAACAGCCATTGTCGTCTCTTGACACAATACGCACAGAACCGGCGAAAGTTTCGCCGTATTTGCCTCAGTACAGATTACGGAAAAGAGTACTTTTGATTATACCATTGAGAACAGGGCCTTCTTCGAAACCTCATTGGAAGAGAGATTCCTCCGACATTACTTCTGGCCGAGCTTTTCCCGGGCGACTCTTGCCTCAAGCTGGTCTTTCCCGCCATCCTTCTCGATGACCTGTTCATACAGCTTTCGTGCATCCTCGGGCTTGCCGACCGCCGAAAGCGCGTTGGCATACTCGAGCGCCCAGATCATGAATGTGCGGTCGTCAGGATCGGGATTGATTTTAAATAATTCCTGATACATAGTTATGACTTTATCCGGGTGACCGCCGTTTTTGTAGGCAAGGAGCAGGCGATTCTTGGCGTCAGGAATGATCTGGGAGTTCGGGTATTTGGTGACAAGATGCTCGAGGACCTGGATGACATCCTCGTATCGGGGCTGGTCATCAGCCATCAGATACAGATTTGAGAGGCGCCAGCAGGATTCGATCGCATAATCCGTCGCGGGGCACGTCTCGATGATCCGCTTGTGCAGTTCTTCAAATTTCGACGTTTCCCACTTGTCGAGGCCGATCATCTCCTCGTAGAGCTTTTTCGCGAGTTTTTCCTGCTCTTCGGGGGTCAGCGGGGCTGAGGCTGAGGCTGTTGCCTCCGGGAGACCCGCTGTGGTCGAGGAGGCTGGTGATTCCTGCGCAGGCCCCGCCTTTGCTGCCGTTGCCGGAGGGGCTTCCGTTGGGGAGGCCGTTCCAGGGCGATCGAGCTTGGCTATCCATTCTCGTGCGAAGGTGTTGCTGGAATCGATCTCGAGGACGTTCTTCCAGACGCTCCGGGCTTCGTCGGTGCGGCCCTTGCGGTGGGCGATCAGCGCTTCCATGTTCAGAAGAGGTGTGCTTTTGGGAAAAGCATTCGTGGCTTCTTTCAGCAGGGCATCGGCTTCATCGTATCGCTGAAGCTTTCCCAGCAGTGAACCGGCTTCGCGGTATAACTCCTCGGTAGGAGCCGTCTTGATCAGTTCGAGATACTTCGCAAGCGCCTCTTCGAACTTGCCGGCTCTTTCGAGGGCCCGGCACTCCTTGAGGCCGTTTCCAGAATCAGCCGCCATCAGGGACGTTACGGTAAGGGACAGGACAAGGACCAACACCAGGCATGTGAACGCACGCATCCAGGCTACCTCCCGAAGGAAAATGAGGGTTCAACGCATTTGGAATGAAACTGACAGACGATCGAAAGCCGAGAACCGGCGCCTTCGCCCTTCATATCTGATTTGAGCTGCATCGCGACGTTGAGATACTGAAAATCGGCGCTCGAGGGAAGCGCCTGGAACAAAAAAGATTCAACCTGCTTTGCCCCGTGAAAATCGGTTTTTTCCATCCCCTTGGTCCGGGTCAGCGTATTCGCGTCGGGGTTGTACTCGTAGGAAACGGCCGTTTCGCTTCCGCCGTCGAGGGCGATGAATGAGAAGGACGTGTCCGTTACCGCCGATACGGACTTGAGCGAGCGGACGTCACTCCGCAGCCGCTCTACGATGCCATCCATAAGCACCTGCGTGTTGAGCATGTCCGTTCCCTTCTTGAAGGACCGGGTGGTGCGGCTCATGATCAGCGTCCCGGCAAGAAGCACCAGGCTTGCGAGCGTCGCCACGATCAGAATTTCGATGATCGACATGCCTCGCCGTGCACCGGAAGAACTCATTACAGATCCTCCCGGTATTTGATGGTTTTCAGATCGAGCGACTGGCGGGAGCTTTCGGTTCCGTCGTCCACGCGCCAGCTGACTTCGACCGTCAACAGGAACATCTGGTCTGCATCGGCTCCTGTGGCTTCTTTCACAGCGACACGCGTCTGGAAAAATCTGAAAGACTTTTTCAGGTCCTGCTCGATTTCGGTTTTTTTCGCGGCGAGGGAGGCGTGATCCAGAATTGATTCCAGCAGCGGGTCAGACATGGCGTCCGTCCACTTTTTCGATGCCATCGCCTTCGCGTCGGCGAGCGAATCATCGTATGGTTTTGACATCAGGCGGTCCATCAGGCTCGAGGCCAGCTGGCCGGCCATCATGTGCTTTCCGACGGAGTGCGTTCCGCGCGTTGTCGCAAAGCCGAAGCTCAGCAACGGGACCATGGCCAGAGAAAAAATGACGAGACCCACGAGAATCTCGATCATGCTCATTCCACCGGCAAGACAGCTTCGCAGCGAACGAATCGTCATTCTCTGCCCTCGTCGGCCGTGAGTTTGTAGCCTTCCAGAAACGGCCTCACGCGGACGGCTACGGAGGGCTGCGGGTCGGCCATCGCCGGCACGTAAAAGAAAATCGGGTCTGCGCCGGCATTGCCGAACTCACGCACCCGTTCACTCAGATTGGGTGTGTTAACGGCGATTCCGCCGCAGAAAACCGGGCGTTTCACCGCTTCCCAGGAGACCTGGTTGCATGGAACGCCGACGTTCTGGTTCATGGAAACAAGCTGCACGCCGACCTGTTTGTCGCCCGCGAGCTTGATCGGCTGGCCCGACATGCTGACGAACGTCAGGATGTCCTCCTGCTTCAGTTCGGTGATTTTCTTTGTCAATGCGGGAATCAGGGCGTTTTCGGGTTGATTGAAATCAATGCCCCGGGTGACGTTGCCCAGCTTGATCTCCTTCTCGACGAGTACAACCCCGCCGCGGATCGCGGTTGTCGTGATGTCATTCAGCGTGAGGCTGCCTTTCACATAGACGACGCCGTCGATGTTGAACTGCGATTTGCCGTCGCCCGCGGCTTTCAAAAAGGCCGCCTGATTCGCGAATGTCCGTGAGATGCGCGACTGAACCGTCGAAAGAGCCGGATCTCCCGCCCGCTTTTTGGGGTCGATTGCGAACCATGCGGGGCCGAATGCGTCGAACCGCCCTTTCAGCCGCAGGCCGTCGGCCGGCGCGAAATCCTTGAAGCCGAACGGCTGCCGGGTTTTCTTGCTTTCGGGGTTTACGCACATGTAGGTGTCGATCGCGGGACTGCCTGCGTCGGTGCCGCCGGAAACGACCCGCGACATATAATCGCCGTACCGCTGCCCGGACTCAGCCGGCGTGAAATGAACTTCGCTGACGTTGTTGAACGTCGAGAACGGCGGCGGCTGGAAATCAGAGTTCGCATTATACGGCAGCGGCTGACCACCGCCCTGCGCCGACGGATACTCGAAAAAGGTGATCATCAGAAACCGTCCGAAGACGCGGCCGAAAACTTCTCGAGCCGGTCCGTAATACGGGTTATCAGGGTCCGCCGGCTCGCCGTTCTTGCCGAAGAGCTTCAGGGAGGAGGCAAGCGCGAGGGCCTGCGGATTATCGCTTATCAGAGCCTGAAACGCCGGGTCCGGTCCCATGATGTCGCGCAGTTTTCGGGATGCATTCGCGAAAAGCCCGTCAGCGGCGTCTTCCGTGATCTCGTGACAGAAACCCAGAAGCCCGATCTTTGCCAGGTGGTTTCTGAATTTGAGCGGAATATCGATGCCGCGCAGGCTGATCGCTTTCCCCTCGTCGTCAAGAAAGATCGGTTGCAGCTGGAACTTGTCGCCTGCCTTGTTGACCTTGATCCATTCAGGAAAGACCTGCCACAGATCGCTCATGAATCCCTGGAAGTTTTTCTCGCCGGCCAGGTTCAGGTAAATTGGCTTGTCGTCGGCTCCGAGAAAGACCCGGCCGCACTTGTCCTTGTTCGTTTCAAACCCCGGAGTCGGCCACAGGATCCACGGCTGTCCTTTGTAGGCGGAGTAGCCGGGTGGAACAATTTTCGGATGGTCGCTTCCCTTCGTGAATGTGAGATTGATGCGGTCCTGGTTGCCGAACGGCCGCTGCTGTTCGAGATGAATCCGGTCGCAGAAAAGAACGAACTCGCGCAAAACCGGCGTCATGCGCATGGTGACCATGAATGGGGCGCGAACAGCCATTGTATATGGTCGTTTATTGAATTTGATCGAGCAGGAAATAGACATATACCCGATTTTTTCCAGCCCGGTGAGCTTTTCGGGAACCTGGAGCATATCGGGATAGAGGAGGGGTTTCTGGCCTTTGATGCTGATTTTCGGCGCGCCGGTCATTTCGATGCCGAGCTCTTTCTGCAGCTCGACCAGGAGCGGGTTGGACGTATACGGGGCTGAAGGGACCGAAATATCGCCCGTTCCGGCCTGTCTGAAAAGCTTGTAAACGTCGGACTCGGGTGTGTTGGCCTGAATGGCGAGCTGCCGGATGACATCGCCGGTATATGATTCGAGATAATACCGCGCGATCTGTGTGTGGTCGCCAATCGTCAGAAGCTGGGTATGGCTCGACAGCCGCCGCGAAATCGAGAACGCGAAAACCACGATCACGCTTATCAATCCCAGGAGGATGACCGTGACCGTACCCCGGCGTGCAGCGAACTCGACATGCATTTTGAAATTATACTCTCCCCGCCTCTTCTCCGTCCATGAAAAGACATTGTGGCAGGAACACGTGCATGGTCCACTTGCCAGCCGGCTTCGACTGCTCTAGAATGCCCGCATGAATTCAGCCCCCGTGCCGTCTGCCGGCGACTCTTCGCCGCTTTGCAGAACTTGTCCGTCGAGAAGCGCAAAGCCGCTCATGGAGCGCCGTCGTCATCCGACCATCCGAGCGATTGTCGATCACCCGGCGTTCGGGGTGATGATCGTCATCCTGATCCTGCTTTCCGTTGTTTTCATCATCCTGGAGACCTTCGGAGGGCTTCCCCCGTCAGTCAATTTCGATCTCGAAATCATCAACGACTTCATCACGGTGATATTCGTCGTTGAGCTGCTGATGAGATGGCTTGTCAGCTCCGGAACCGGCACGTTTTTCAAACGCCACTGGATCGACGTGATCGCCGTTCTCCCGTTGTTGCGGGTGTTCCGGCTCGGGCGAATTTTCCAGCTCGTTCGAATCATGCGGATATTCTCGCTGGCGACGGTTCTTCAGCGTCGCCTTTCCTTATTCGGAACGATACTCGAAGGGCGTACTCTGGAGTATGCGGTTATCCTCTCGTTCATGTTTTTTGCGGTCATTTTCGGCGGGGTCGGCTTTTCGCAATACGAAGTCGGGCCCGGCTCCGAACTGAAATCACCGGGAGATGCGGTATGGAAGGCTGTTTTTTCGCTTCTTTCAGGGGAGTATGCGAGCTATCCGGCGTCTCTGGGCGGCAAGGTTGTTTTTGCGATTCTGCTGCTGTTCGGAATGGGAACCTTTGCCATGCTCACCGGTACCTTCTCGGCTCTGATGATAGATAAACTCAAGGAGAATGCGATGCAGCGCAACGGTAATCCCGATGATCTGAACGGCCACATAGTAATCTGCGGGTTCAGCGCGAAAATTGCGATTCTGGTATCGGAAATCTCGTCAGAGCCGAAGCTCGCCGAAACGGACATTCTCATCGTTTCCCAGCTTGCCGATATCAACGAGCTCAGAAGCAAGCGCGTGCGCACGGAGCGGATCACGATCATGAAAGAGGATTTCACGCAGATGGACACGCTGCTTCGCGCCGGTATCAGACGGGCCAGATCGGCGATCATCCTTTCGGAAGCCGGGGAAAACCGCTCAACGCAGGATATCGATGCCAGAACGATTCTTTGCGGATTAACCATCGAGCGGCTCAATCCCGGCATCCATACATCTGCTGAATTATATAACGAAGAATATGCGGACCACCTCACCACGGCCGGGGTTGAAGACGTCGTCATCCAGGGGGATGTCTCCGGACGCATTCTGGCGCGGGTCGCGATGCAGCAGGGGCTTCTCAGCTTCTTCAAGGACCTTTTGACGAATCAAAGCGGAAATGTGCTTGCCTTTCTGCCTGTTTCGGCCGAGCTGATCGGTGTCGATGTCGAGGAGGCTCTTGTGGCGCTGAGGAAACAAAGCGAAGCCATTCTCGTTGCCGTCAAGCCCTCGAACGGGGCATTGATTGTAAATCCCCGCGGGCGGCGGATCGAGAAGGAAGACCAGCTTCTCGTGATTCAACCGGTGTCATGAAGACATCGTCTGCCGGCCTGTGACTGAACACGCACGAGCTGAACCGGTTCCGACTTCCGCTCCGATGACGGGAACAGCCGCGGGCGGGGGGGTCGCGCGTTCGGCGGCGATCATGGGCGTGGCGACCTTTTTCAGCCGCATTGCCGGACTGGTCCGGGAGCAGAGCTTCGCGTATTTTTTCGGCGCCGGCGTCTGGACCGACGCGTTCAACGTCGCGTTCCGTATCCCGAACCTGCTTCGCGACCTGTTTGCCGAAGGCGCGATGAGCGCAGCCTTCGTGCCGACCTTCAATGCCGTCATGGCCAGAGAAGGCCGGGAGCGGGCTTTCCGGCTTGCGAGCCTCACCCTGACCCTGCTGCTGCTTGTCGTGGGTGGAGTAACGGTTCTTGGGATCGCGGCCTCACCGATTCTGGTGAAGGCGATGGCACCGGAGTTCGTTTCGGATCCCGCCAAATTTGAAGTGACGGTGAGCATGACGCGCATCATGTTCCCGTTTCTGCTTGTCATCTCGCTTGCCGCGATGGTGATGGGGGTTCTCAACTCGCTGGGAAACTTTTTCATTCCGGCGATTGCACCGGTCTTTCTGAACCTCGCCATGATCGTCGCGGGTTTCACGCTGTGCCCGCTCTTTGAATCGCTCGGGCGGCCTGCCATCGAGGGAATGGCGGCCGGGGCGATGATCGGAGGGGTTCTTCAGCTTGCCGCCCAGTGGCCTGCCCTGCGCCGGGCCGGATATGGATTCGAGTGGCGGATGCAGCCGTCCGACCCGGGCGTGAGGCGCATCATTTCGCTGATCGTGCCCGGGACGGTCGGGCTTGCGGCGACGCAGGTAAACGTGGCGATCAGCACGATACTCGCTACGTCTCAGGGCGATGGAGCCGTTTCCTGGCTCAATTATGCGTTCAGGCTGATGCAACTTCCCCTCGGGATTTTCGGAGTTGCTATCGCGCAGGCTACATTGCCGGTCATTTCCAGGCAGGCCGCGGCTGAAGATCGTGAGGGAATGGCGGCCACGCTTGCCGGTTCCGTCAAGCTCACCGGCTTCATCAATATAGCGGCATCCATGGGTCTTGCCGTTCTTTCCGTGCCGATCATCAGACTCCTGTTCGAACACGGCAGATTTACGGCAGCCGATACCGCGGCAACGGCTTCGGCCCTGCAGGCATACGCGGCAGGCCTCGTTTTCTTCTCGCTGACAAAGGTGCTCGGCCCCGCCTTTTATGCCCTGGGCGACACATCGGTTCCGGTGAAAGCCAGTCTCGCGTCGGTCGTCGTTGGAATCGTCGCGAACATCGCGCTGGTCGGGCCGTGCGGATACTGGGGACTGGCGTTGGGCACCTCGACTGCGGCCTGCGTCAATGCCCTCTTCCTGTATCATGTGTTGAACAGGCGCATGGGGGGATTCGGCCGATTCGGTGTCGGCGGTTCCATGTGCAGGACGGTCGCCGCCGGAGTCGTGGCTGCGACGGCGGCATGGCTGATCGAGCCCGTGCTGTTCTCCACGTGCCTCGGCGGAACGGCGTGGCTTCCCGCCATGCCGGCCTGGCTTGCCGGTCTGACGTCGATTACCGCGACCGGGGGAACGGGCCTGCTCGTTCTGGTTGCCACCGCAAGACTGATCGGTCACCGCGAAGCGGATGAGGCGATGAGGATGTTGCTGCGAAGGCTCAAACGACGATAGCAGGCTTGATTTCGCCGCCCCGCCGGGGTAGCATAGAGGCAATTGCATAAGGAAAGGCACTCATGGAACCCCAGATCGACGCCCTGAAAAACCTGTTTGGTGACCTCTTCGCAAAGCTTATGGCCTTCACACTCGAAGACGAGTTTCAGGAGGCGCTGGGCGAAGCTCTTGAAGTGTTTTACAACATGGCCGAGGGTGAGGAGTATGAGTTCAACCCGACCGAAGAATTTCTCTTCATGGCGTGGTTTCTGCTCGACGATGCCGATGCGGCCGGCAATTCCCTGATCGATGAGTTCCTTTCCCGCTACTCGGATGATCTCACCCTCCAGGAAACACAGATCTGCAAGGCCCTGAAAGAAACCCATCTGACGCTGCTGCAGGTGAAGGAAATTCAGCCTGGTCGCTCGATCAGTCTGCGCGATCTTTTCCTGGGCGAGGAATTTGAAGTATTCGAAGCCGCAGGCTCAGCTGAGGGAATTCACAAGGACAGCATCCTGTATACCCGGGTTCTTCGGCTTGGCGAGACGCGGTTTCTCGTAGGTGCAGGCGTGTTTCTCGATCAGGTCGTCATGGAGCCGCTGACCCAGTTCATCACCGACCAGTATCGCGAAGAGTGCGAAGACGGCCAGAAGGTGAGCTTCAAGCAGTTTCTCAAGGAAAACGGGGAACTGATCAACTGGTGGATCCGGGCCCTCGAACAGGGTGAGCTGCTTGACGCCGAAGAAGGCGAACAGCCGCCGGACGGCGACAAAGACGACAAAGACGACAAAGGCGGCAAGGATGACAAGGATGGTGGAAAGCCACCCTCTGACGACAAGACGCCTCCGGATAAACCGTCGGAAGCTTGAAGGTATTTAGAGAAATATATTTTTACCAGGATGGTATCGGCCAGAGATTCCATCGAATGAGAGGGTAGATCGAGTCGATGCAAAAGTCGATCATAGCCGGTTTTCTGATCGGATTCGGGGCGCTTGTGCTCTCGATTCTCATCGACAGCCGGTTTGAAATTCACGCCATTTTCGCTTTTTTCAATTTTTCAGCGATGCTGATCATTTTCGGAGGAATAACCGGGGTCATCATCGTTGCCTTTCCACCCGAACAGCTCCGGGAAATTCCGGTTGCCTTGAGGAAAGCGTTTCTGGATTTTCAGGACATCGGCCAGGTGGCCATGTCTCTTGAACTGGTTGATCTTGCCCAGAAATCCCGCAAAGAAGGCATTCTTGCTCTCGAATCGATTATCCCTGAGATCCGCGATGCCTGGATGAAAAGAAGCCTGCAGCTTGTCGTCGATGGTCTCGATCGAAAAGTCGTTCAGGATATCCTGGATGTTGAATTCGACGAGTACATGCGCAAGAGCAAAATCGGCTCGAAGATTTTCATGGCGCTGGGCGGTTTTGCCCCCACTCTTGGAATCATCGGGACGGTCATGGGACTGATTCACATGCTTGCAAATCTTGAAGACCCCAGTAAAATCGGCAGCGCGATCGCCGTGGCGTTTCTTGCGACATTCTGGGGCATCCTTTCCGCGAACCTCATTTTTCTGCCCATTGCAGAGCGCGTGAAAGCCAAGGATATGGAACTGATCCTGACCCGCCAGGCAATGATCGAGGGCATTCTTGCGATTCAAGCCGGGGAAGCGGTTCGCCTCGTCGAGGAAAAACTCAAGGTTTTCATGACACCCGAGATGATCGCTGAGTTTTCGGATCGGCGTGTCCTCAGGAATGATGGGCGCTGAATTCGATGAGCAATTTCACCCGGCGTCGTCACCAGGAAGAGGGAGAGCACGAAAATACCGAACGGTGGCTGCTGACCTATTCCGATATGATCACCCTCCTGATGGCTTTTTTCATTCTCATGTATACCTTCTCACGCGTTGATGCAGCCAAACTCAAGGGCGTTGCCGTGAGCGTCCAGAAAAACCTCGGATATTCCATGGTAACCATGTTCCCAACGATAACGGCTTCTCCCATCGACGGGGCCCCGCTGGTGACGAAGGTTCCACCGGCAATCGTCGGAAGCACGCGCATCATTCCGGCTTCGTATAAGCTGGCCGCGAAAAATATTGCGCAGACGCTTCAGAGAGATGGATTAGCCGATCAGGTGCGGGTTGGCATGGATGCCCGCGGGATGGTCATAAGCCTTGTTTCGGGCGTATTGTTCGATATCGGGTCCGACAAGCTGAAATCCGATGCGAAAAAACTCCTCGACTCGGTCGGGCTTATCCTGGCTGAAGTTCCGAACGAACTGGTGATCGAGGGCCACACGGACGAACAGGGCACCCCCATGCCGAGCGGCCTTTCCCCGAACTGGAAGTTGTCCGCCGGCCGTTCGGTGGCGGTTCTGGAATATCTTGTCAGCCGCGGTTTTCTCACCCAGTCGAAAGTATCTCTCGGCGCATTCTCTTCGAACAAGCCGCTGACGACGGATTTGCGAATATCCCCGGATGAAAGGCACAAACGGAACCGGCGCGTAGACATCGTCCTGGTCGGGGAATCCCCCTTCAAGACTCGCATCGATTCGCGGTATCGCATGGACGCATCCGGAGCCGCCAGTCTCGACTGGTGATCAGGGCCCGTAGCGGCCCATCTGGACATTGCTTTCGCCGGCCGTCAGACACTGAGAGTCAGAGGCATATCCGCCCGCAACCGTCTGCAGATGATAGTCATACTGCATGCCGCCGATGAAGAGCGGGTCAACGCTGATGTTGCCGGGGCCGGTCGCGACCGTCAGCCCGTTGGTCGGGAATGTATAGTTATTGATATCATTGAAAGAGATCGTCGGCGTGGCGGTCGTCTGGCTCTGGTTGATGCCATACAGCGCGCGGCCCGAACCGGTATAGGCAAAAATATTGTTTTTGATCGTCGGCTGTCCGAACGGGATCTCGAGCCCGACAAGGCAGTCGACCGTATTCTGTTCGAATACATCCGCGCCCAGCGTGCTTGCCGCCACCTGGTCGTCGATGAACATATTGTTTCTGATATTCGAATTGGCCGATACGAGGCCGATGTTGCAGTCGCGAATCGTATTGTATCGGACATTCAAAGCCGTCGAGAGGCCCAGGTCGAGACCCACGACGCAGAGGCCGAACTCGGAGTTTTCGAGCGCCGGAGTCGAGCCTTCGCTTCGCACACCGGTATCCGCGAACATGACGGTTGCGAACCGAAGCTGGTTGTTTGGATCGTTCGTTGAGAGGAAGACCAGGCCGCCCCAGCTGCCGCGCCGCGGGAACGTGTCGGCCGAGGTGAACTGGATGCGCGAGTCGGCGGTTCCGACAGCCCGCAGGGCACCCTGCACGATCAGCTCGGTCATGGTTGCGCCGTTCGAGTCCGGCAGAGAATCGGTCTGTGTGAACTTGACTTCGACGCCGGGCTCGATCGTCAGCTGAGAACCGCCTCGAATCCTGATGTCGCCGGTAATGACATACGGGCTCTCGGCAAGCAGCCAGGTCCGGTTTTCGGAAAGCGTGCCGGTTGTGACCATGGTCTGTGTCTGCGACGGAGCGCTTTCGTTTCTCGCCGTATCGACCGCTTTCACCTGATAGTAATACTTCATGCCGATCTTGAGACCTTCGTCGCGGTATCTTGTCTCGCTTGCCGTCGAAGGGATGGGATTGGCATTCACCCGTGTGAACGGGCCCGAAAGGCTTTCCGCCCGGTACAGATTGTAGCCGGCCAGATCGGCTTCGCTGTTGCTGGTCCAGGAGATGACGAGCCGTTCCATCTCGACTGACGGGGCAACTTTGAAATTCGTCGGTACTGCAGGCGCGGTTCCGGCCGGAGTCATGAACTGATACTCCGAGGAAATGCCTTCGTTTCCGGCGAAGTCGCGTGATCTCACCCGGAAATGATAGGTGACGTTCGGAAGCAGCCCGGTAAGCTGGATCACGTGATCAAGAAGCATCGCCGAATCGGAAGCCTGGTAGGTATAGGTCCCGATCCCGATCGGGCCGGTTGCGAAATCGAGGATCGAAGTTGCCGGCTCGTTGGTGACCCAGCTGACGGCAGCCACGTTTTCCGTGAGGCTTCCGACCGCAACATCCGTAATCACCGGCGGCAGGCCGTCGACAACCGCAAAGGTCAGATCGGCATTTTCGAGAGTCTCGCCGCGAGGGATTTCGACATTGATAACGACCGAACGTCCCTGATAGGTCGCGACGATCCTTCTTTGTCCGGGTTCGACGCCGGTTATCGTATACTTCCCGAGTTCGTCCGTCGTGACTTTGTGATTGCTGCCGTAGATTTCCACCAGGGCGCCGGGCAGAATGTGTCCATTCGAGTCGAACACTTTTCCACGCACATTGCCCATCATCGGGCTCGAGGACTGCAGGCAGCCTGTAAGGGTGCCGAGGGCAAGGAGCACCAGAGCCAGAATGAACACCCGATTTCCGGTTGCGCATGAATTGGGACGACCCCGGCCGGTATCTGCCGGGTGTGCGATGGTTGTCGGGCGAATGTGGCTCATGAGTGCTTCCTTTCCTGTTCCTGTATTCTCTTATCGGAGCAGGAAGTCGACCATTTTACCCAGTTGGTCGATTGTTGTATTCGCGTAGTCGGGATTGAGTTCCTTGGCGTATTCCATCTGTGCCAGCGCATCGTCATTGCGGCCGAGAGCCGCGAACGCATAAGCCAGAAGCGCATGCACTTCCGCATCGCTGACGCCGGTCTTTCTGCGGGGGACATAGTGGAAATGCGGGTTTTCGCCCCCAAGCTGCTTGTAAAGAATGTCTACCGCCGTTTCCAGATCCGCTTTCGAGCCTTTCTGAATGTAAGCGGCGCCCAGACCCACTTTGGCATCAATCGAGGTCGAGACGGCCTTTTCGAACCAGGGAATTCCGTCAGCGAGGCTGCCGAGGTTGGCTCGCGCCCAGCCAAGGCCGTTGTTCGCCTCAGACCGTTCATCGTCGGTCGGATTGTCGGCGAGCACCTGGTTGAACGCGGAGATCGCGCTTTCATACTGGCCCGTCGAGATAAGCGTCCAGCCCTTGTCGTTGAAGGTGTCGGCGCGCACGATGGGAGTGCCGGCTGTATCCGAATAGGTGTTGCTTCCTTCTCCCGCGACACCGCCACTGCAGCCGGTCAGGCCGAACAGTGCCGGAACAGACAACGCGAGAGCGAGAAGTATGCGCTTGTCCATGGTTGCTCTCCTTCTCTTTCAGCGGAGCACCGCGAGCTTGCCGCGGGACTTGAGGGTTTTGCCGTTTTTGGTGGCTTCCATTTTGAAGAAGTAGACACCATTTGCGACGCGATTGCCGTCCTGATTCGTCAGATCCCATCTGATTTTGCCGGAGGCCTGGCCGCCGTTTGCATCGATCAGATCGAACTTGTCGACCCGATCACCGGTCGAGTCGTAGATCGTGAGGAAGAGCTCATCAGGCCGTTGTTCGAGATTGTAGGTGATCCAGGCCGCATTTCCGCGAACCGGATTCGGATAGGCGATCAGCTGCGTGATGCCGAACGGGCCGGGGGCGGTAACCGTAACGGACTGGCGAATCAGGTTGCCTGCCTTGTCGGAAGCGACCACTTCGATCATGTGTTCGCCCTTCGCCAGAGGTTTCTTGAGCTGATGGGAGAACGAACTGTCTGAGTCAAGCTTCGCATCCGTCTGTTCAAGGCCGTCGATCAGGAGTTTGAAGCTGGCCGGGTCAATGCCTGCGCCGGTATCTTCAAGAGTGCCTTCGAGCAGAGGCTGGGGATCTTCGAGTTTCGACCGATCGGTCGGGCTCACCCGGCTCAGTGTCGGCGGTTTGAGATCGGCCATGAGAGCCAGCTTGCCAAGCCCGCCAAGCTGCGCGGTCACGCGTTCATCTTTCAGGACGCCACCAACGAAGATCCATTTGCCGTTTACCTGGCGATACAGGTGAACTTTGTCGGCCGGAACCTTCAGCTCGAGATTTTTTACCGAGGCTGAATACCAGATTCTCCGGGTCAGGCGCAGAGAGGACGGCCCGACTTCTTCCAGCGGCATCACTTCCACCAGTTCCGAACCGTCAGCCGCGGAAACCGCGTTTTTCAGAAGTGAGGGCATGATCTTGGCCAGCGGAGATTTGCTGCCGGCGGTGTCCAGATCGGCACGGGACAGCATGTAGAGACCGGCTGCCTTTGCAACGGTGCCGGTTGCAACGTCGAGACTGGCAAGACCGTCAGCGGTTCTGAGACTGATGCGGGATTCCGGGGTCAGGGCGGCGACGGTGAACTGCACCGAACCCTTGCCGATCATGCCATACAGATCGGTTCCGGTCAGGTCTATGTAAGCCTTGCCAGCCTGCTCGGGATCGATGCGATAGGACCCTGCATAATACTTTTCCTTGAGGAAGTTCATCGTGACCGGAACGGGCGATCCGCCCTGGGTGATCGAGCACGATGGAGGTCCCTGAAGAGCTTCCGTGGAGCGGGTGACGATCGTGATTTCGTATTCGTGAGCCGGGTTCGAGAAGATCTTGATCTCGAAGGCCGGGCCGGTGTTGATGACGACCATGTTTGTCGCGTCGGCTTCCATCTCGTTGCCGGAAAGATCCTTGGCGCCCGAGATGGCGATAACCGCGTTGCCGTCATAGGTGGCACTGTTGTCCTTCGGAATAACCGTGGTGCCGGTCCAGGTGTTCTCGCGGTAGCTGATCTGCTCGACGAGCATCATCTGGCCGCCTGCGGAGGTCAGGCTGACGGTGGGCGGAACCGTGGTATCCATCTTTTCGTTGAATCGGATGGTGAAGGTCACCATACCGGTCGTGACTTTGTTCCCGGTCGACGGAGTCGGCTGGACTTCAAGCGCCTTGGGCTTGACCGTGTCAACGACGAAGCGCCAGGTGGTCGAGAACGCGCTGGTGTTCCAGCCGTCTGCGCAGGTCTCGATCGCGGCGACGCGCCAGTAATACGTTCCATCTTTGGGCGCGGTGAACGCGGCTTCGTTCATCATCGTCACCTGGCCCAGCATGCCGGTGTAGGAGCCCGGAGTATTGTTGAGAATATTGTTGAATGCAGAGTCGTCGGCAACCTGGATGAGATAATGATCCCCATCGGTCACCTGGCTCCATCTGAACCGCTGGCTGCGCAGGCGGGTTCCGCTGTCGTTGAGCGGCAGCACGAGGATCGGCGCGGCCGGAGGAGTGCGGTCGACGACGATCTGAAGACTTTCATCCGTCGCCGTATCAGCCGTCTCATCCTGGTCAGACTTGTTATTCGCGCGATCATAGCAGTGACCCTTGATCGTCTGATTCCCATCCGTCCACTTGGAAATGTCGAGGACGATCGTTCCCGTGGAAGAATTGGCCGGAAGGCTGGGGCTGTTCGTCAGAGCGACCCAGGTTCCCGATACATCGGTTACTTCAGCCTTGGTGATCTGAAGATTCGTGGCCGTGCCGCGATCTGCCGATCCGGCTTCGACGGTCAGAGACGTCTTGCAGTATTTCTTGCCTGCGGTCGGCTTGGTGAACGTGAATGAGGGGCGTCTGTAGTCGAAGAAGTAGTTGAAGTCGATCGTTCTCTGATTCGGCTCGGTGTTGGTCACCATGTCGGCCAGTTCGGCATGCATCGAAAGCGTTGCCACGCCTTCCGTGTTCGGCGAGGGAGGATTCTGTCGTGCCACGGCAATCAACGAATTACTCTGAGCCACCCCGGATACCGCCAGACTGCCCAGCGTAGCGGTATAGGTGGAGGCGGCGGCGTTGCATCCGCTGCCGGAGCCGCTCTGCCAGGTCGAATCCTGGGCTGTTTTGGCACCGCTGTATTTCACCTGATCAGCGGGGGCATCGGACATGGTCAGGGTCAGACTCTTGTCGGCCAGGCCGATCCAGGAGCCGGAAGCATTCGAAAGGGCTGTTACGGCCGGGCCCTGGGAGTCGAGATAGAAGTAAGACCGCTTTGCCGTGCCGGTATTCCCGCTGATATCGCGGGGAACGACGGTCACGTCATATCGGCCGTCCCCGCTCTGATCCTTCGGGGCGGAAGCCGTGGCTCCGTAGAGATCCCAGACGATCGCGACGGTAGAAGCATTGGCGAGCTGGTTTCCAACAGGAATGCCGTTATAGGCGACTTCGATCGTCGATTTTCCATAGTCGGCCAGAGGATCACCGATGCTTGCCCAGACCTGGTCGACGTGGATGGAAGGATAGGAATCATTCACATACATGCCGCTTCCGGGCTGGAAGGTAACGACGTCGGGGCCGGTGGTGTCAAGGACGAAAGATCTGGTGGCGACGCCTGCCCCCTGATTCCCGGCTTTGTCGACCGGCTGGAGGGAGATCGTGTAGGTGCCGTTTTCGGTCAGCTTGGGGAATGTGAAGGTGATCGTGTCGATGCCGTTGTTGTTGAAGTTGCCGGAGATATTCTTGCCGGTTGCATCGTGAATCAATGTAAGCAGGGTTGGCGGCACGGCAAGGTTCAGGCCGGCCGTGCCTCCGTCATGGAGGACAGCGGTAATCTTGGTTACGTCACTTGCGACATTGATGATGCTTGTGGTCGGAAGATCCGTGGTTTCATCATCAAGGCTGATTCTGACCACGGTCGGAGTGGCCTTGCTGACGATGACCGTGCGATAACTCGATTTGGCTTCCACGTTCGGGGACGGCTTGGCCTGGTCGGCGGAATAAGCCCAGAGCTTGTATTTGCCGGCGGCAAGAGAGGAAACATCCCAGTTGTGGGTCCATTGAACGTTCGGGCCGTTGAAGATCGGCACCCGAAGCCCGCTGGTGGGAGGAACGCCATCGAACGGTGCTGTCGCTATCTCGACGTATCCGACGAGAGAACCGCTGTCGTTCGATGTGCCCTTGAGCGTGATGCTTGTCGTATTGCTGGAAACATAGATCGTTTCCATTGAATCCATGGAAGTGGTGGGAGCGGTGGTGTCGATTTTGAAGGCGCTGGCTTCGTTGTATTCATCCTGGGTATTTCCGGCGGCATCCTTTCCGCCGAAAATGCGCAGGGAGGCCTGGCCGTCCCAGGTCGTTCCCTGGCCGGACGGAATCGAGATGCGCCCCGAGAACGTATTTGATGCAATCCAGGTGCCGGAATTGCTGACGGACTCGGCACCGCCTGCCGGCTTTACCGCAATGCTCGGAAAAACGGTGCGGTCCATGTTCTCAGCGAACGTCACCAGAACCGAGTAATCCCCGGGAGCAAGGAATGTGGTGGCGGGGAAGTCAGGCTTCAAATCGGAAGCCCATTGTCCCACT